>JAEZHS010000192.1 GCA_023436825.1 Pseudomonadota bacterium
TTCCAGGAGGGCGCCCAGCAGCGCCCGTTCCTGGCGGGAACCGTCCAGGTCGGTTCCCGCCCGGCGGGCGGCAGACCCTGCGGCAAAGGGCGCAGGTTCAGGGCCGGCGCCACGGAAGGTCCTGCGCTGGCCCGGCTGCCAGGGCGCCCGCTCGTGCCGGCGCAGATGGCCGAGGCGGTTGCGCATCTCCGTCTTGTAGAAGTCGCGGACGACGGGGTCGGCGATCTCGGCCACGCGCTGCTCGACGGCGCGCTGCAGGCTGGCGCGGCGCTCGGGCGTATCGGTGGGCTTGCCCTCGGTCTCCATGCTCCAGATAACGTCGGACAGCGGCCGCGCGAGGTCGAGGCTGCGGCGCATGGCGTCGGCGCCGCGGGTCCGGATCAGGCTGTCGGGATCCTCGCCGGCGGGCAGTGAGAGGAAGCGCAGGCTCTTGCCGGCCCGCAGCAAGGGCAGGGCGCGTTCGGCGGCGCGGCTGGCGGCGCGCCGGCCGGCATTGTCGCCGTCGAAGCAGAGATAGGGTTCGTCGACGAGCTTCCACAGCTCGGCGAGCTGGCCTTCGGTCAGCGCCGTGCCGAGCGGCGCCACGGCGCCGGTGAAGCCCGCACCGTGCAGTGCGATCACGTCCATGTAGCCTTCGGCGACGATGACCGGCTGGTCCTTGGTCGCGGCCTGCCGAGCGCGATCGAGGCAGTAGAGGTTGGCGCCCTTGTGGAACAGCGGCGTCTCGGGCGAGTTCAGGTACTTGGGCTCGCCCGCACCCATGACGCGCCCGCCGAAGGCGATGACGCGGCCGCGCCGGTCGTTGATGGGAAACATCACGCGGCCGCGGAAGCGGTCGTACGGCTCGCGGTTGCTGTCTTCCGGCCGGATGGCAAGGCCCGCTTCGACGATCTTGTCGAGCGGGACGTTCTCGCGCTTCAGATGGGCAAGAAGACCATCACGCGAATCGGGCGCGAACCCCAGTCTGAAATCGTCGATGGTCGCGTCCTCCAGGCCGCGGCCGCGCAGATAATCGAGGCCTTGTCGGCCAACCGGCAACCGCAACTGCTTCTGGAACCAGCGTGCTGCCTCTTCCACGACCTGCTGCAAGGTCGCAGAGCGCTCGGCACGCTCGCGCTCGACGGGCGTGGCGCGCGGCACCGGCAGGTTGACCTCGCGCGCGAGCTTCTCCACCGACTCCGGGAACGACAGGCCTTCGGTCTTCATGACGAAGCCCACCGCATCGCCGTGCGCGCCGCATCCGAAGCAGTGGAAGAAACCCTTCTTGTCGTTGACCGTAAAGGACGGCGTCTTCTCGTTGTGGAACGGGCAGAGGCCCGAGTACTCCGCGCCCGACTTGCGCTTCAGCGTGACCTTGCGGCCGACGACGTCGGACAAGTTGAGGCGCGCGCGCAATTCATCGAGGAAGCCCGGGGGGAAGGCCATGGTGCACTGTAAAGTGTGGCTGACGGCGAATGTAGGGTTCGGTTGCCACCCGGTTCGGGATAACGGGGATTGCTGTCACTGACAGCACTGTTGGCATCGATGCTCCGACCAAGAGCAATTATTTTTGGCGCTCAACGGTCCGCCAAAAATAGAACCGAAGTTGACCTCTAAGATCACTTAAGTTATATTAACCTCGCGCTTGCCTCGCGGCGGCTCGGCTCTATGCATCGTTCATCCGATACCATCGCGCCCCGCTGCCGGGTCCAGTTCTCCGTCGCCCCGAGCGAACCGCGCGAAAGGGTTCGGTCGGGGTGAGTGAAAACCGCCAGCGAAACTAGCGAAATTAAAAAAAAGCCGAAGATTCAATGACTTCGCCGATGTTTTAGGGCTAGCGAAAATCCAGCAAATTCACGCCGGCCAGCGGTCGAATCGATGCATGCGAAATGTCGTTTCTGTCGCGTTTCAGGCAACAGCGTTCGGCTATCTCCATGGCCAGAAAGCGCGGAATATCAACGCCTTGTAGCGCTTTTCTGAGGATTCACACGAACGCGGAACAGCTCCTAGCCAGCCAGCGCCTTCTTCACCGCCGCCGACGCCTTGGCGAAGTCCATCTGGCCGGCGTACTTGGCCTTCAGCGCCGCCATCACGCCGCCCATGTCCTTGACCGTCTTGGCGCCGGTCGAGGCCACGACCTCGGCGACTGCGGCAGCCACGGCAGCCTCGTCCATCTGCTTGGGCAGGAAGCGCTCGATGACGGCGATCTCTGCCTTTTCCTTCTCGGCAAGCTCAGGGCGGCCACCCTTCTCGTAGAGCGCCACCGATTCGTTGCGCTGCTTGATCATGCCCTGCAGCATCGAGAGGATGCGGTCGTCGGCGACGCCCTCGCGGCTGGCCTCGGTGCGGGCCGCAATATCGACTTCCTTGAGCTTGGCCAGGATCAGCCGGACGGCGCCTACCGTGGTCATGTCGCGGGCGCGCATGGCCTCCTTCAGCGCCTCGTTCAGATTGTCGCGCAGCATGGTTTTATGTCCCGATCGATTGAGGAGCGGAAACTAAACGCTGGTGGCGCTGTTGGCAAAGCAAATAAGTTATTGAAACTGCTGGTTAATTAGCCGCCTTCAACGCCTTGACCCTCTGCGACCACTTGGTTACAAACCGCGCGGCTCGCAGGTCGCCTCCCCGGGCGAGGCCGGCTGGGCCGAAAGAGCGGAAATTCATTATGGCAAACCTCAAGACCGCCGGCGCGACTGACGCCGCGCCGCGTTGGGCCACGGCCGCGCTGGTGCTGGCTGACGGCGCGGTCTTTTGGGGCAAGGGCGTGGGCGCTGCCCGCCATGCGGTGGGCGAGGTCTGTTTCAATACCTCGATGACCGGCTACCAGGAGATCATCACCGATCCCTCCTATGCCGGACAGATCATTTCCTTCACCTTCCCCCATATCGGCAATGTCGGGACCAATCCCGAGGACATCGAGAGCATCAATCCGGCCGCCCGCGGCGTGGTTCTGCGTGGCGATATTACTGAGCCTGCCAATTGGCGCGCCGCCAAGCCGCTCGACGACTGGCTGAAGAGCCACAATCTGCCCGGTGTGTGCGGAGTAGACACGCGCGCCATCACGCGGCGCATCCGCGACGGCGGGGCGCCCAACGGCGTGGTGGTCAATTCTCCGGGCGGCGAGTTCGACATTCCCAAGCTGCGCCAGATCGCCGAGGAATGGCCCGGGCTCGACGGCATGGACCTCGCCGTCGAGGTCACGACCAAGCAGACCTATACCTGGAACGAGACCAAGTGGGCGCTGGGCAAGGGCTACGGCAAGCTCGACAAGGCGAAGTACCATGTCGTCGCCGTCGACTACGGCGCCAAGCGCAACATCCTGCGCTGCCTCGCCAACACCGGCTGCAAGGTCACGGTCGTGCCGGCGACGGCCACGGCCGAGGACATCCTGCGCCACAAGCCCGACGGCGTGTTCCTGTCCAACGGTCCGGGCGATCCCGCGGCGACCGCGCACTACACGGTGCCGGCGGTGCAGGGCGTGCTCGACAAGAAGGTGCCGCTGTTCGGCATCTGCCTCGGCCATCAGATCCTGGCGCTCACGCTCGGCGGCAAGACACGCAAGATGGAGCGCGGCCATCGCGGCGCCAACCAGCCGGTCAAGGACCTGACCACGGGCAAGGTCGAGATCACCTCGCAGAACCATGGCTTCTGCGTCGTGCCGGAGTCGCTGCCCAAGACAGCCGAAGTCACGCACGTCTCGCTGTTCGACGGCACCAACGAGGGCCTGCGCTGCACCGACAAGCCGGCCTTCTCCGTCCAGTATCATCCCGAAGCCTCGCCCGGACCGACCGACAGCCACTACCTGTTCGATCGCTTCGTCGACATGATCGACAAGAGCAAGGGCAAGAAGTAACCGAATGCCCAAGCGCACAGACATCAAGAGCATCCTCGTGATCGGCGCCGGGCCGATCGTCATCGGCCAGGCCTGCGAGTTCGACTATTCGGGCGTGCAGGCCTGCAAGGCGCTGAAGGACGAGGGCTATCGCGTCATCCTGGTGAACTCCAACCCGGCCACGATCATGACCGATCCGGGCCTCGCCGATGCGACCTATGTCGAGCCGATCACGCCCGACATGGTGGCGCGCATCATCGAGAAGGAGAAGCCCGACGCCATCCTGCCGACCATGGGCGGCCAGACCGCGCTCAACACGGCGATGGCGCTGCACCGCGACGGCCGGCTGAAGAAGCTCAAGGTCGAGCTGATCGGCGCCAATGCCGAGGCGATCGACAAGGCCGAAGACCGGCTCCTGTTCCGCGAGGCCATGGTCAAGATCGGGCTGGAATGCCCCAAGAGCGAGGTCGTGCACAATCGCGAGGAGGCGATCAACGCCCTCGACCATGTCGGCCTGCCGGCGATCATCCGGCCGACCTTCACCTTGGGCGGCCCCGGCGGCGGCATCGCCTACAACCGCGACGAATATTTCGAGATCGTCCAGGGCGGTCTCGACGCCTCGCCGGTCGGCGAGGTGCTGGTCGAGGAATCGGTGCTGGGCTGGAAAGAGTACGAGATGGAGGTGGTGCGCGACAAACGCGACAACTGCATCATCATCTGCTCGATCGAGAACGTCGATCCGATGGGCATCCACACCGGCGACTCCGTGACCGTCGCGCCGGCGCTGACGCTCACCGACAAGGAATATCAGATCATGCGCGACGCCTCGATCGCGTGCCTGCGCGAGATCGGCGTCGACACTGGCGGGTCGAACGTGCAGTTCGCCGTCGATCCGGCGAGCGGCCGTATGGTCGTCATCGAGATGAATCCGCGCGTGTCGCGGTCGTCCGCTCTGGCCTCGAAGGCCACCGGATTCCCGATCGCCAAGGTCGCGGCGCGGCTCGCCGTCGGCTACACGCTCGACGAGCTTCTGAACGACATCACCGGCACGACGCCCGCTTCGTTCGAGCCCACGATCGACTACGTCGTCACCAAGATGCCGCGCTTCGCCTTCGAGAAGTTCCCCGGCGCCGAGGCGCTCCTCACCACCTCGATGAAGAGCGTGGGCGAGGCGATGTCGATCGGCCGGACCTTCCAGGAATCGCTGCAGAAGGCGCTGCGCTCGATGGAGACGGGCCTTACGGGCCTGAACGAGATCGAGATCAAGGGCGCACCCGACAAGACCGCCGTGGTGGGCGCTCTGGCGCGTCCGACGCCGGACCGCGTGCTGGTGATTGCCCAGGCCTTCCGTCACGGCCTGTCGGTCGAGGAGATCGCGCACGCCTCGAAGTACGAGCCGTGGTTCCTGCGCCAGATCGAGCAGCTGGTGAAGATCGAAGCCGAGGTTCGCGCCAATGGCCTGCCGAAGGACGCCAAGGACTTCATCGATCTCAAGAAGAAGGGCTTTTCCGACGAGCGGCTGGGCGAGCTGACCGGCAAGTCGGCGGCCGACGTGGCCAAGAAGCGCCGGGCGATGGGCATCCGCCCGGTGTTCAAGCGCATCGACACCTGTGCCGCCGAATTCGCCTCGCGCACGCCCTATCTCTATTCCTGCTACGAGGGCGACGGGCTGCGCCCGGCCGAATGCGAGGCCGAGCCGACCGACCGGCGCAAGGTCATCATCCTGGGCGGCGGTCCGAACCGTATCGGCCAGGGCATCGAGTTCGACTATTGCTGCGTCCATGCCGTCTACGCCCTGCGCGAGGCGGGCTACGAGACCATCATGGTCAACTGCAACCCCGAGACGGTCTCGACCGACTACGACACCGCCGACCGCCTCTACTTCGAGCCATTGACGGCCGAGGACGTGATCGAGCTGGTCGAGGTCGAGCGCAGCAAGGGCGAACTTCTGGGCCTGATCGTGCAGTTCGGCGGCCAGACGCCGCTCAAGCTCGCCAAGCCTCTCGAGGCAGCGGGCATCCCGATCCTCGGCACGTCGCCCGACGCCATCGATCTCGCCGAGGATCGCGAGCGCTTCCAGCAGCTGATCCACAAGCTCAAGCTGCGCCAGCCCGACAACGGCACGGCGACGTCGCAGGAGCAGGCGATCGCCATCGCCGAGAAGATCGGCTACCCGGTGGTCATCCGACCGTCCTACGTGCTGGGTGGTCGCGCCATGCAGATCGTCTACGATCGCGAGGGCACCGAGCGCTACATGCGCGACGCGGTGAAGGTGTCGGGCGCCAATCCGGTGCTGGTCGATTCCTACCTGCGCGACGCCATCGAGGTCGATGTCGATGCGCTGGCCGACAAGAGCCACAACGTGTTCGTCGCCGGCATCATGGAGCACATCGAGGAAGCCGGTATCCACTCGGGCGATTCGGCCTGTTCGCTGCCGCCTTACTCGCTGCCGTCCAGGATCATCGCCGAGATCGAACGCCAGACCGAGGCGATGGCCAAGGCCCTGCGGGTCGTCGGCCTGATGAATGTGCAGTACGCTGTGAAGGACGGCGAGGTCTATGTGCTCGAGGTCAATCCGCGCGCCAGCCGGACCGTGCCCTTCGTCGCCAAGGCGACCGGCCAGCCGATCGCCAAGTACGCCGCTCGCCTGATGGCCGGCGAATCGCTGAAGTCGCTTCATATCAAGAAGGACAAGGGCAAGCACATCGCGGTCAAGGAAGCGGTGTTCCCGTTCGCGCGCTTTCCCGGGGTCGACGTCATTCTCGGACCCGAGATGCGCTCGACCGGCGAAGTCATGGGCCTCGATGCGGATTTCGGCCGCGCCTTCGCCAAGTCGCAGCTCGGCGCCGGCAGCAAGGTCCCGGTCGACGGCGTTGTCTTCGTGTCGGTCAAGGATCCGGACAAGGCCGCGATGGTGAAGCCGGTCAAGCGGCTGGTCGAGCTCGGCTTCAAGGTCGTGGCGACCGGCGGCACCGCCGACTATCTGCGCCGCCACGGCATCGAGGCGCAGCGCGTCAACAAGGTGCTCGAGGGCCGGCCGCACATCGTCGACCTGATGAAGGACGGCAAGGTGCAGCTCGTCTTCAACACCGTCGACGGTTCGGCGGCGCTGACCGACAGCTTCACGCTTCGCCGCACCGCCTTGATGCACAAGATCGCCTATTACACGACGGTAGCCGGCGCCAAGGCTTCGGTCGAAGGCATCGCGGCGCTGAGCGAGGGGGCGCTGGACGTGGCGCCTCTGCAATCCTACTTCAAGACCGCCTTCTAGCCTTTTTTCGCATTCTACGACCGGGCTTGCGTGGCCCGGCTTGGGCGTTGACGTCGCACGATTCATTAAGGACGATCAGGCAATGGAACGGGTTCCGATGACGGCCGAGGGGCTGAAGGGCCTCGAGGATGAACTGAAGCAGCTGAAGAGCGTGGAGCGCCCTGCGATCATCAAGGCGATTGCCGCGGCGCGCGAGCATGGCGATCTTTCGGAGAACGCCGAATACACCTCCGCGCGCGAGCGTCAGGGCTTCATCGAGGGCCGCATCGCCGAGATCGAGGACATCATTTCGCGTGCCGAGGTGATCGACTTCAGCAAGCTCTCCGGCAAGGTCGTGAAGTTCGGCGCCACCGTGCAGCTGGCCGACGAGGATACCGACGAGAAGGTGAAGTACCAGATCGTCGGCCCCTACGAGGCCGACCTTGCCAAGCGCCGCATCTCGGTGACCTCGCCGATCGGCCGCGCCCTGATCGGCAAGACGGTGGGCGACACTGTCGAGGTCCAGACGCCGAGCGGCGCGCGCTCCTACGAAGTGGTGGGCGTACAGTTCAAGTAGGCACCGCCTGCTTGTCGCGGGCTTCGCCCCGCGCGGTGGGCGTCCAGTTCAAGTAGACGCCGTGGCGGAAGCGGCCGCGGCATGGCCGCGCCGCCTGCCGATCAGGCGCATGGTCGCGTACTGGATCAGGAACAACGCGACCTTGCTCGCGATGCCCCAGATCGACATCGTCGCCGACCAGCCGATCGGATCGAGCGTCAGTGCCAGCACGACGTTGAGCGCGGCCGAGCCGAACATCAGGCCCGCCCACACGAAACCGAAGATCCAGACGATGTCGGGCACCATCTGTATGGCGATCGGCGGCATGTAGCGGTTCATCCATCCCGGCCGCAGCATGTAGGCGCCGACAATGCAGTAGATCACCGAAGGCTTCGCCATCACGAAGCGCGGATCGCGGGTCAACATGGTGGCAATGCCCGAGACCACGACAAGGCCGATGCTCAGCCACTGCATGGTGTCGATCTTCTGGCGGGTGAGCTTCATCCAGGCGATCTGGATGACGCCGAGTCCGACACCCAGCGCCACCGCCAGCATCAGGTCCTGGGTGATCAGCAGGACGACGAGGAACAGGATCGTCGAGGCGAGATCCGAGACCAGCAGCCGGGCCGAGTGCATCAGGTTGGCCATGCGAGCCTCCGTGAAGCGGTAACGCCGTGTATTTTTGGCACGCTATAGATACACACCGTTTCCCGCAAGAGAGCTTTTGGGGAATTTTCAGGGCGGTAGCCCTTGTCAGACCACGACTTTGACGTACGTGTCCTTCATGACGATCAGGCCGCGGCGGAAGGTGTAGAGATCGCAGCCCAGCCACTCCTGGCGTTCGCCGGTCTTGAGCGTCGCCGTGCGGTGCCATTCCGTGACGGCGCGGTTGCCGCAGATGAACTCGCTGGTGTGCTTCCACGCCAAGTCGCCGGTCGAGGCGAACAACGGCTCGAAGTAGCTCCTGATCGCCGCCTTACCCCTGAAGCTCTCGCCCCAGTAGTGCGGCCCACGGGCGTTGCGGAACTCGCCGTCCTCGGCGAACGAGTTGACGATGCCGTCGACGTCGCGGCGCGCGAAGGCGTCGGCGATTTCGTGCAGGCGCTCCAAGGTGATGTCGGGGGCGGGGCTGCCGTCCATGGTCCGTCCTCCTATTCCACCGAGATCGGCACCCCGGGCAGCTGCTTGGCGGTGCGGAACACCATCATGGATTTCACATGACTGACGTTGGGCGCCGAGGTGAGCCGCGTGGTCAGGAACTTCTGGTACTCGTCCCAGGTCTCGGCGACGATCTTCAGCAGGAAGTCGGCCTCGCCTGCCAGCATGTGGCATTCGCGCACCTCGTCCCACTTGGCGATGAGTTCCTCGAATGCCTTGAGATCGATCTCGGCCTGGCTGTTGAGGCCGACCAGCGCGAACACCGAGACGCTGTAGCCCAGGGTCTCGGGGCTGAGTTCCGCATGGTAGCCCTTGATGATCCCCGCGCGCTCGAGCGCCCGCACACGCCGCAGGCAGGGCGGCGCCGATATGCCGGCGCGTTCGGCCAACTCCACGTTGGTCATGCGCCCATTTGCCTGCAGGTCGCTGAGAATGCGCCGATCGATCCGATCGAGCTTTGCACGAGCCATCAATTTCCTCCGTTGGCCGCGCTCTATGCCAGAACCATGCCGGGCACGCAATAAAGTTGCGGGTTTGGCCGAAGTCTCTGTGAACAATTGCGCCAAAATGTCAGATCACCCGTGCATCGCTGGCGAGGTTTGCATATATGTCGAAGATATGCGGTTTGCGGGATGCGGGTAGGTCATGGCGGCAACTCATCGGGGCAAGGTGCTCATTCTCGGCTCGGGACCGGCCGGTTACACGGCGGCCATCTATGCCGCGCGCGCCAGCCTGAAGCCCATGCTGGTCCAGGGCATCCAGCCCGGCGGCCAGCTGACCATCACCACCGACGTGGAGAACTACCCGGGCTTCGCTGACGTCATCCAGGGTCCTTGGCTGATGGAGCAGATGCAGAAGCAGGCTGAGCACGTCGGCACCCAGCTCTTCTTCGACACCATCGTCGACGTCGACCTGTCGCGTCGGCCGTTCGTCTGCCTGGGCGATTCTGGCGACCGCTATGAAGCGGATGCCTTGATCATCTCGACCGGCGCCACCGCCAGGTGGTTGGGCATCCCGACCGAGGAGACCTTCCGCGGCGGCGGCGTTTCGGCCTGCGCGACCTGCGACGGCTTTTTCTTTCGCGGCAAGGAAGTGGTCGTGGTCGGTGGCGGCAACACCGCGGTCGAGGAAGCGCTCTATCTCACGCATCACGCCTCGAAGGTGACGATCATCCATCGCCGCGATGCCTTCCGCGCCGAGAAGATCCTGCAGGAGCGCCTGTTCAAGAATCCCAAGGTCAAGGTGCTGTGGGATCACACGCTGCAGGAGATTCTCGGCGAGGCCAAACCCGCACCGCTGGTCAAGGGGGTGCGCGTGAAGAACGTCAAGACCGGGATGGAGACCGAATTCGCGACCGACGGCGTGTTCATCGCCATCGGCCATTCGCCCAACACCGAGCTGTTCAAGGGCAAGCTCGCCATGGACAGCGAGGGCTATCTCATCACCAAGCCCGATTCGACAGGGACCGACGTCGAAGGCGTCTACGCGGCGGGCGACGTGCAGGACAAGATCTTCCGCCAGGCCGTGACGGCGGCCGGCACCGGCTGCATGGCGGCGCTGGAGGCGGAGAAATGGTTGGCGGGCCAGGAAGCCCGCCTCGCGCAAGCCGCGGAGTAACCGCGGCGCCAGGCGCGAAACAGGCCTTTGGCGCGAGCGCAAAGGCCTCAGGGAGGCGATGTCATGGACTGGGACAAGCTGCGGATCTTTCAGGCCGTGGCTGACGCGGGAAGCTTTACGCACGCCGGCGAAGCACTGAAGCTCAGCCAGTCGGCGATCTCGCGCCAGATCGGCGCGCTCGAAGAGCAGCTCGGCGTCATGCTGTTCCACCGCCATGCGCGCGGCCTGATCCTCACCGAGCAGGGCGAGCTCCTCTATCGCACGGCGCGTGACATGGCGGCCAAGGTCAACACCGCCGAGGCGCTGTTGCGCGCCAACCAGGACAAGCCGGCCGGCCGCCTGAAGATCCACGCCACCGTCGGCTTTGGCTCGACCTGGCTGACCGCGCAGATGCACGAGTTCATCACCATGTATCCCGAGATCGACGTCAGCCTGGTGCTGTCGGACAACGAGCTCGATCTCGGCATGCGCGAGGCCGATGTCGCCATCCGCATGGTGATGCCGCGCCAGCCTGGCCTCGTGCAGCGCCACCTGCTTACCGTGCGCAGCCACGTCTACGCCTCGCACGGCTATATCCAGAAGTACGGCAAGCCCAAGTCGGTCGACGAGCTCGACCAGCATCGCCTCATCATTTTCGGGGAGGACGCCCGCGCCCCAGTGCAGGACGTGAACTGGCTGCTGCGCGAGGGCAATGTCGAGCAGTCCGCTCGCGTCGTCGTGCTGCGCGTGAACAACACTTACGGCATCTTCCGGGCCGTTGAATCGGGCTTGGGGATCGCGTCGCTGCCCGATTATCTCGCGCGCGAATCGACCAAGATCGACATGGTCTTGCCCGACCTCAATGTCCGCACAACCGATGTGTATTTTACCTATCCCGAGGAACTGCGGCACTCCAAGCGCATCGCCGTGTTCCGCGATTTCTTGCTGCGGAAGGTGGCGGAGACACGATTCTGAAGATCAGACCTGCAGGATTGCATAGGCGCTGAAAGGCATGCACCAGTCGCATGCCAGTTGCCGGAAATTCCCCCCTACCCATGTGCAATGCGAAGACTATTTTCCAGACAGGTTTTCGACACGAACGGTTCAGTGCTTTTCGCGTTCGAAACTCGGGATCCTCATGATCCCACGTCTCCCAGACGTGAAGCCTCCCTGTTTGACTCGCCGGGCCTTTTGGCCCGGCGTCTTTTTTCGGGATACTGATTCCCTGATTTCGAAGCGGTTAATTCCTATCGCTTCCGAATGGGACGTTCTGCCGCTGGTAGGTCGCAGCCCACAGGTTGCCCAAGCAATTGATGTGGAAGGCATGCCGCCCCACATGTATTTTCAGGGTCAACCAAGACGATGTTTTCCGAAGTCCGCCAAGCCATCCTGCCCCTGGCTCTGCGCAAGATTAAGCGCCGGGGCGATCTGGAACGCGCCGGTCTTCTGATCGAATCGCTGGCCAAGCACTGGCGCGATAGCAAGCCGTTCGAGCTGCTGATCGTGTCGCCGGGCACCGACACTCATCTGCTGCGCACCAGCCTGCCGCGCTTTCCCAGCATCAACGTCTCGGTGAGGCCGGAGAGTGACTTCTTCCCCTGGTTCTCGAGCTTCTACCTGATGACGGGCTGGTACCGGCAGCAGATCGTCAAGCTGCAGGTCCCGGTGATGCTGGGCTTCGGCGGCTACCTGACGCTTGATTCGGATGTGTGCTGCGTCGGTGACTTCGACTCCCGCACCTTCGTCGACGACCGCCGCGGACTGTCGCGCTGGGAGCCCAAGGTCCATCACGACTGGTGGCGCAACGTCACCGAGATCGTCGGCACCCATTACGACGCCAAGGGCCATGGCCTGTCGGTGACGCCCAACCTGCTGCATGGCGACCTCGCGGCGCAGACGCTGAACTACATGCGCAACGGCTCGGGCTCGTCGACCAAGGCGTTGATGTTCTCGAAGATGCGCCGGCCGATGCGGGTGCCGTGGACCGAGTATTCGCTCTACACCACCGTCGCCGAGCTGCAGGGCAACCTGTTCGACTATCACGTCGAGTGGAACACCTGCTACGGCGCCAGCGTGCACCTGTTCTCCGAGCAGTCCTGCGTGTGGGGTGCCGACGATTTCGAGCGGCTGGTCAAGCTGCCCAACGGCACCGATCCGGGCGGCAAGTTCATCATCGTGCAGAGCCACGCCCGCATCCCGCTTGAGCGCGTCCGCGAATACTGCCTGAGCTTCGCCGGCTGATCTCGCCGGACCGCGGGCCTCCAGGCTCGCTCGTGAATCATGAGCGAGCTGGAAGCTCGCGGTCCGGAAGAACATGAACGGGCCTCCAGGCCCGTGGTCCACCGGCTAAATCTTGCCGTTGTGTTCGCCGATCTTCGGCGCCCTGGCGACGTCGACTGCGCGCTCACCGTCGAAGCTCACGGGCAGGCCGTGGAACAGCGCGTCTGAGCCCTCGTAGGGCTTGGCGAACATGCCCAGCGCCGCCACCTGCGCGAGCTCGAGCACCTGCGGCACGGTGTTGAGCGGCCCATTGGGCACGCCCAGCGCATCGAGCTTGCCCGACCAGTAGTCGCGGCTCTTGTGCTTCATGATGTCGGCGATCAGGCCCAGCAGTAGCTCGCGGTGCTGCATGCGCTCGACGTTGGTCCTGAAGCGCGCCTCGTCCGGCCATTCGGGATGACCCAGCGCCTCGGCGAACTTGCGCCACAGCCGGTCGTTGCCCGGGCAGATCATCAACGGCCCATCGCTGCACTCGAACGCCTGATAGGGCGTGAGCGAGGGATGACCGGTGCCCTGGCGCGCCGCCATCCGGCCGGTGACGGAGAAGTTCGCGGCGTGGTTCGACGCCCACATCAGGCCGCTCTCGAACAGCGAGGTGTTGACCAGGCTGCCGCGGCCGGTGGCGGCGCGCCGGGCGATCGCTTCCAGCACGCCGATCGCCGTCCACATGCCGGTCGACAGGTCGATGATCGAGACTCCGATGCGCGCTTCCGGCCCCGAAGGATCGCCGTTCAGCGAGACGAGTCCGGCCACCGCCTGGATGATCGGCTCATAGCCCGGCCTTTCCTTCCACGGCCCGAGGTGGCCGAAGGCGCCGAGGTCGGCATAGATCAACCGCGGAAAGCGCCCGGTGAGCGTCGCGCCATCGATGCCGAACTTCGCCGGCACGTCGGCGCGCAGATTGTGGATGAAGACGTCGGCCGCCCCGATGCGTTCGATCAGCGCCTCGCGTTCGGCCTTGTTGGCCAAATCGCAGGTGATCGACTTCTTGCCGCGGTTCAGCGCAATGAAGCCCACGCCGTCGCCGTCGATGAACGGAGGGCCCCATTTGCGCGCGTCGTCGCCCTCGGGTCGCTCGACTTTGACGACCTCTGCGCCGAGGAAGGCCAGGATCTGCCCGCAATAGGGCCCGGCAAGATTCTGCCCGAACTCGACGACCTTTACGCCCGCCAGTGGACGGGAAGAGGGCGGCTTGCTCATCGCAGGCTGCTTCCCAGGATCTCGCGCGCGATCACCACGCGCTGGACCTCGCTCGGGCCTTCGCCGACACGGCGGATGCGCATCTCGCGATACCAGCGCTCGAGCGGCAGGTCCTTGGTCATGCCCATGCCGCCGTGGATCTGCATGGCGCGGTCGACGACGCGGCCGCCGCCTTCGGAGGCGGTGAGCTTGGCGATGGCGGCCTCGGTGCGGAAGGGCAGCCCGCGGCGCGCCTTCTCGGCGGCCTCGAGCGTGAAGTGCCGGGCGGTGCGGATGTCGATCTCGTTGTCGACCAGCATCCATTGGATGGCCTGGCGGTTCGCCAGCTTGTCGCCGAAGGTGCTGCGCATCTTGGCCCATTCGATCGCCATCTCGTGGGCGGCGATGGCGACGCCGATGCAGCCCGCGGCATAGGGGATGCGCTGGCGCGTCAGGCGGTCGTTGGCGACGGCGAAGCCTTTGTTCACCTCGCCCAGCACCTGGTGGTCGGAGACCCAGCAATCCTTGAACTCGAGCTCGGTGGCGTAGCTCGACGAGCGCAGCGTGTGCACGACGCGCCGCACATGGAAGCCCGGCGTGCCGGCATCGACGATGAAGCAGGTGATGCCGGCACGGCCCTTGGAGGCGTCGGTGCGCGCGAAGACGATGCCGTACTGAGCGCGATCGGCGCCGGAGATGAAGATCTTGGCGCCGTTCAGCACCCAGCCATTGTCCTTGCGTTCCGCACGGGTCTGGATGGCACGCGCCGGATCGCTGCCGCCCGACGGCTCGGTCAGCCCGAAGAACGGCTTCTTCTCGCCGCGCAGCGTCGGATAGAGATAGCGTTCCTTCTGGTCCTCGTTGGCCTCGAAGATCTGCGCCAGGCCTGCGCCGCCGAAGGTGCCGTAGCAGGGCACGTAGAGCCCGGCACGGTGCTGGGCCATCTCGATGGCGAGCAGCACGCGGGTGACGATGTCGATGTCGGGGCCGCCGAACTCCTTGGGAATGTCGATGCCGTACAGTCCCATCGCCTTGGTCTTCTCGACCAGGCGGGCGTGGTCGGCGGGATCGAGCTCGGAGGCGTCGGGATCGAGCCTCGCTTCGAGCGGGATGATCTCCTCGCGCACGTAGCGCCGCACCTGGTCGATCAGCATCTGCTGTTCGGAGCTGGGCTCGAAATCCATGGTCGCCTCGTCAGTTCGGGCTCAGCCTGCCGAGCGCAGGCGGCGGGTTCTTGGCGTTGTCGGCGGGCAGGCTGCCGTGGTCGGCCTGATGCACCATCAGGAGCTCGAACCAGCGCGTGCGGTACTGCTGGTTGACCTCGACACGGAACTGGTGACCCGAGCCACGCTGGCTCGCCTCGCGCTGCAGCTCGCTGCGCAGGCCGAAGGCCGAACGCGCGCCGGCCTGGCCGATATAGACGATCGCGCCCGCGGCGTCGGCGATCTGGTAGACGCCGAGCTGGCCGGGCAGGCGATCGACGACTTCCGCGGTCAGCGGACGCCAGGGTTTGTCGAGGCGCAGGCGCAGCGCCACGTCACTTGCCTTGGAACTTCGCGGTGCGCTTCTCCAGGCGGGCTTTCATGCCCTCCTGCGCGTCCTTGCTCTGCATGGCGGCGACGACCAAGGCGTCGACGTCGTCGTGCTTGATGCCGTCGCGGAACTCGAGCTGGCGCACGGTCAGCGCCTTCATGGCCTTGAGCGACAGCGGTGCGTTGGCGGCCAGGCGATCGATCACCTTGGCGGCCTCCGCCTCGAGCTGATCGGCCGGCACGCAGCGCGCGATCAGGCCGAGGGCATGCAGCTTGGTCGAGGGCAGGGGATCGCCCAGCAGCAGCATCTCGCGCGTCGTCACCGGTCCCAGCACCTCCATCAGCTTCTTGGCCAGGAACCAGTTGGGCGCCAGGCCGACCTGCGCCAGCGACATGCCGAAGCGCGCCTTCTGGCTCGCCACCACGATGTCGCAATGCAGCGCCAGCTCGTTGCCGCCGGCGATGGCGTCGCCCTGCACCACGGCCACCACGGGCAGCGGACAGAGCTCGATGGCGCGCAGCATCACCTCGATGCCGCTCGCCTTGCCGTCGCCGGCCGACTTGCTGCGCTCGGCCATGTCGAGGCCGGCACAGAACACGTCGCCCTTGCCGCGGATCACCATGACGCGATCCTCGGCTGCCACCGGAGCGCCCAGCGCCTCGATCATCTCGCGCAACAGCTCGCTATCGAGTGCGTTGCGCTTCTCCGGACGGTTCATCCAGATGGTCTTGATCGGCCCACTCTTCTCGATGATGACCTTGTTCATCGTTTTCACTCCGGCCTCTTATTCTGGTTCGATGCCTGCCGCTTTGATCTCGGTCGTCCACCACGTGGTCTGTTCCTTGACGTAGGCGGCAAACTGCTCGAGCGGCAACGGCGAGATCTCCATGCGGCCCTGTGTCATGGCCTTGGCCGTCGCCGGGTCCTTCAGCGCCTCGGCGATGGCGTCGGCCAGCGTCTTCTGGATGTCCTTGGGCGTGCCGGCCGGAGCGAACACCGCCAGCCAGTAGACCAGCGAATAGCCCGGCACGGTCTCGGCGATGGCCGGCAGGTTGGGGGCGACCGTTGTCCGTTGCGGGCCGGTGGTGGCGAGCCCGCGCACCTTGCCGGCATCGATCTGCGCCAGCCCCTGGGGCAAGTCGGGGAACATGAGCTGGACCTGGCCGGACATGACGTCGCCCAGCGCCTGCGGGCTTGCCTTGTAGGGCACGCGCTCGATCTTCACGCCGGCCAGCTTGTTGAACATCTCGGCCGACAGCCGCTGCGAGGCGCTGGCTTCGGCGTAGTTCAGCTTGCCGGGGTTCTTCTTGGCGTAGTCGATCAGCTCGGCGACCGACTTGATCGGCAGGTCGTTGTTGACCACCAGCACGTTGACGCCGGTCACGCAGCGCATGATCGGCGCAAAATCCTTGTCGGGGTCGTAGGACAGCTTCTTGAACAACGCCGGATTGGCGGCGTTGGTCGTGTTGGTGCCCATCATCAGGGTGTAGCCATCGGGCGCCGCGGTCGCGACGGCGGAGGCGCCGAGCTGGCCCGAGGCGCCGGGCTTGTCGTCGACGACGATCGGCTGCTTCAGGATGTCCTGCAGCTTGGCGGCAAGCCCGCGCGCCGTCAGGTCGGTGGCGCTGCCGGCGGCGAAGGGCACCACGATCTTGATCGGCTTGTTGGGATACGCCTGTGCAAATGCTTTTGGCGACGCCGACAGGGCGGCAGCGCCCGCAAGCACGGAACGGCGATTCAACTTCACTGAAATTCCTCCCTCGACCCCACCTCCACCGAAGTGGGCCGGCCCGTTTTAGCGCGGGCCGGCGCGGCAAGGCAAAGGCAGGACTACATGAAGAGCTTTTCCGCTTTGCGGTCGGCGTACAGCCCGGCCACGAACTCGCCGTAGCCGTTGTAGAGCTGCGTCGGGATGCGCTCGTCGCTGCCCAGCGGCTTCTCGGTCGCCTGGCTCCAGCGTGGGTGCGGCACCTGCGGGTTCACGTTGGCCCAGAAGCCGTACTCGCTCGACTGCAGCTTCTCCCAGAACGAGACCGGCCGCTTGTCGCTGAACTCGACCGAGACGATCGACTTCACGTTCTTGAAGCCGTACTTCCACGGCGCCACCAGGCGCAGCGGCGCGCCGTTCTGCTTGTGGATCGGCTTGCCGTAGAGGCCGGTGGCGATGAAGGTGAGATCGTTCATCGCCTCGTCCATCGCCAGCCCCTCGGTGTAGGGCCAGGGATAGAGCGGGTCGCGCTGCTCGCGCATCACCGCCGGCTTGCTGAGCGTCTTCATCACCACGAACTTGGCGCCGCTCACGGGCTTGCACAGCTCGACCAGCGAGCGCATCGGAAAGCCGCTCCACGGCACGATCATCGACCATGTCTCGACGCAGCGATGGCGGTAGACGCGCTCCTCGAGCTGCACCTTGGCCAGAAGATCGTCGATGGCGATCTCGAAGGGCTGCTCGACCATGCCGGAGACCTTGATGGTCCATGGACGGACTTCGAGCTTCTGGGCATCGCGCCAGATGCTCTTGTCGGTGCCGAATTCGTAGAAGTTGTTGTAGGTCGTGGCCAGCTTCTCGGCGGTCACCGGTGTCGGCGCGCCGTATCTGTCGTTGCGCTTCGCCGGATAGAGTGTGGCTGAAGGGTCCTTGCCCTTGTCCTGGGCCGAGGCGATGGTCGGCAGGGCGAGGGACGCGGCGCCGAGCCCCATGGCCTTCACCAGGGACCGGCGCTGCAGAAAGATGCCTTCGGGTGTTGCCTGGTTTTCGCCTAATTCCCAGCCGCGTTTGCGCTTGATCAGCATGAGTAGAACTCCGTTGCGCCCCGGTGCGCCTCTGGGGCCTATCTGATGTCGCGCCAGACCCAGGGCAAATCAACCCTGCTCACCGCGCCGTGACGTCACCCTCGCCCATGACCTCGGCAAGATCGCGGCGCTGGCCCATCACCACCATGGCCTCGGCGACCAGGAACATCGGCCCGATGAAGCCCTGGAAGATGTTGTCGATCAGCGCCGGTCGCTTGCCTTCGTAGTGATGGCCGAGGAACTGCAGCACCCAGCCGCCGACGAACAGGGCGATGAAGGCGATCCATACCGCCTGCGTCGAGCCCAGCACGCCGGCGAAGGTTTCGGCGGCGTACCAGGCGACCGCCATGATCAGGCCCATGACGATGCCGATGCCGAGGTCGAGCGCCATCCAGCCTAGCACCGCGACGATGGTGACGGCGAGCGAGAGCGTCCACTGCCGGTCGCCGACCTCGAAGTGCCACAGCGACAGGATCAGCAGCAGCGAGAAGACGATGACCGGAATGCCCACGAAGTGCGTCGCCTTGTTGCGCCAGTCGCGATGCACCGAGGCGTAGGATGCGAGTTGACTGCGGAACAGCTCGTTGGCCATGGCAGCCTCCGGGTCTCTAGGGTTTGGTGTTCGTCACATCGAGGATCGTCGGCCACATGTACTCGCGCCAGCCGTTGTTGCCGGCAGTGCTGGCCGTGACCGAGCCGTTCTGCAGCAGGAAGAAACGCGGCGTCTCGTACTCCTCCCACGCTCCCTGCTGGCTCATCAGGAAGGTGTCGAGCAGCCAGCGCAGGTCGCCGGGCCAAGCGGCGGGCTGCATCATCGCCCTGGCCGTCGGAGCGTCGATGGTCCGGACGTCGATCATCTTAGGCGGGAGAGCCGGCGAACAGCGGCTGCCACTGGCTGTGCCATGTCTGGCACGCTTCCGACTGCTTGTGACAGACGAGCACCAGCACCGGACGTGCGCTCTGCGTGGCGGCGGGGGGTTGCGCTTCGACGACGGGTACGCACGGCATCGCCGCGGCCATCGCGAGCGCCGCCATCACAAGACGTCTCACAACCATACGACTTCATCTCCCCGTGGAAACGCTCCACGGGGACAATATGATCCAAGGCCATAAAGAGGAAAAGCGGACGACGTTTCCCGCTATAACCCTTCATGTTCCTCTCCCCTTGGGGGGCCCTTGGGGGGAGAGGAGCATGGGGAGGGGATACGTCCGCTGATCAGGCCTTGGTCCCGGTCACTTCCAGGATCTTGGGCCACATCTTTTCCTTCCAGCCGGCGTTGCCGGTGACTGCGAGGATGACCTTGCCGTCCTGGGCGAGGATGAAGCGTGGCGTCGCGTCGGGGCGCGACTTGCCTTCGTCGCTGTCGAGAAAGGCGGTGCGGACCCACAGCGCATCCTTGGGCCAGTTCTCTTCCTTCAGGATCAACGTCAGGTTGGCGGGATGAACCACCCGGTAGTCGAGCTTCTTGGCTGCATCCGATTTCACGAAATCCGGTTCAGACTGGGCACGCCAGATCTTGCAGCCGCCTCAAAGTTCGTGACCGACGAACACCAGCACCGGCTTCCCAGACTGGGCTTGCGCGATGCGGGCCAATGACGGTGCGGCAACCATCGCCAGGCCGCCCACCATCACGGACCTTCTGTTGAACATGCACTATCTCCTGTGAATCCACTCCACAGGAGAACTATGGGGGCCGCAAATGGCTGCGTGAAGCCGCCGGGAGACGGCTTCACTGCCTTGTGACCGTCGTCAGGCGGCGGCGCGCTTCTTCGTCTCCTCGACGATGCGCTCGGCGGTGCGTCCGACCAGTTCCTGCAGATGGTCGAACTCGGTATGGAAGGTGCCCACACCCTGCGTGACCGAGCGGATCTCGACGATCATGTCGGCGATCTCGGCCTCGGGCATCAGCGCAGAGACCTCGTCCCAGCCGGTCCAGCCGTCGCGGGCGTCGTAGCCCAGAAGCTGGCCACGACGGCCCGAGATCAGGCGCTGGATGCGCGGCGTGGCGTCGTTGGGTGCGGCCACCGTCACCTTGAGGATGGGCTCCAGCAGCACCGGCTTGCACTTGGGCATGGCCTCGCTCATGGCGATGCGCGCGGCCATCTTGAACGACATTTCCGAGCTGTCGACGGAGTGATACTGGCCGTCGAACAGCGTGACCTCGAGGTCGACCACCGGCTGGCCGAGCGGGCCTTCCTTCAGGTAGTCGATCAGGCCTTCCTCGACGGCCGGGATGAAATTGCGCGGCACCACGCCGCCCACGATCTTGTCGACGAAGCGGAAGCCCGAGCCGCGCGCCAGCGGCTTGATCTCGACCTTGATGTCGGCGAACTGGCCGTGGCCGCCGGTCTGGCGCTTGTAGCGGGCATGCTGCGTGCTGCCGCCCTGGATGGTCTCGCGATAGGCGACGCGCGGCGTCTCGGTGTCGACCGCGACGTTGTAGCGGCCGGCGAGCTTGTCGACCGCCACCTTGAGATGCATCTCGCCCTGTCCCCTGAGCAGCAGCTCGTGGGTCTCGGCACGCGCCTCGAAGGAGAGCGACGGGTCTTCCTCGACGATCTTGTGCAGGGCGCCCGAGAGCTTGACCTCGTCGTTGCGGTTCTTGGCGCGGAGCGACAGGGCGAACACCGGCGAATCGGCCTTGGGGAAGTCCTCGGTCGCAGCGATGCCGGATGCCGACAGCGACTGGCCGCCCGACAGGGCATCGACCTTGGCGAGCGCCACGATCTCGCCGGCCTTGGCCTCGCCGATCTTGTCGAGGCGCTGGCCGAACGGCCGCAGCAGCGTGCCGATGCGCTGGCCGCCGACGCTCTGGCCTTCGACCAGGCTGCCCGACCAGACGCGGCAGAGCGACAGCTTGCCGGCATGGCTCTGGTGCAGGACCTTGAAGCACTCGGCCATGGCGACGCCATTGGACGGCAGCGAACGCCGCTTGGCGGTCTCGGCGACGAACGGCGTGTCGTGGCGCAGGGCCTTCAGGAGACGGCGCACGCCGTTCTCGCGGTCGCCTGCGCCCAATAGCACGGGCGCAATCTGGTCGGCGCCGAACTCATCGTGCAGGTCGCGATAGATCAGCGACTTCTCGGGCGCGATGTCTTCGATCAGCTGCTCGAGGAGCTGGTCGTCGAACTCCGACAGCGTTTCCAGCATTTCGCGGCGCGCTTCGCTCTCGCGCGGCAGGATCTCCGCCGGCATCTCGATCAGGTCGGAGGCGCCGCTCGACTTGTAGCGGTAGGCGCGCTCGCTCACGAGATCGACATAACCCACCGTCTCCTCGCTGCCGTCGGAAGCGGCATGGCGGATCGGCACTTGCCGCAGCAGCAGCTTGCGCGACGAGACGGACTGCAGCGCCGACAGCATGTCGCGCACGCGGACCTCGGCGGAATCGATCTTGTTGACGAAGATGATGTGGGGGATGTGGTTGTCTTCGATGAACTTCAGGAGCGGCGTCAGCGCCACGACGCGCTCGGGCGACGGCTCGCAGACCACGACGGCCGCGTCGCTCACGGCGAGCGCCGCAAAGGCGTCGTGCTGGAATTCGATCGAGCCCGGAACGTCGAGGAAAGTCCACTGGTCGCCGAGATAGTCGATCGAGGCGACGTTGATCTCGGTGCCCATGCCGCGCTTGCGCGCTTCGGCGGCGCCGTCGCCGATCGAGGTGCCTGCGCGCGTCGAGCCGCGCCGGCCGATGGCCCCCGTGGCGAAGAGGAGGCTCTCGAGCAGGCTGGTCTTGCCCGAGAGATACGGCCCGCACAGCGCCACCACGCGGTGCGCGCCGCTGCCTGGTCTGCCTCCAGGGATGGTCTCGGATTTGATGTCGTTCATGACAACGTCCTCCTTCCTGCGCGTTCGCTTGCGCCTGAGAAGCTCCGGACGGTGGGTCGCTGCCGAACACGTCCGGAGCGAAGCCTTGTCCCGGAAATCGTTTCACTCCGGGTGGGGGGAGTCAATCCGTCGGTGTGGAGAAGCGCATGCGCAAAGGTCGTCACGGCGGAACTATCGGCAGTCGTTCACCGCCTGCACCGTGAAACGAGCCTCCTACTGCGAATGCAAGTCGCCGCCCCTGGCTGCGGCGGCTCTGTTTTCCTCGCGATGTCCTTCGCGGGACCACAAAAGGGTGACCCTTGCCCGCTGGTCCACCACAGTTTGTGTCTTCAGTTTTTCGACCGCAGCATTCAACGGCGCCGCCGCGTTCCGGGCGATCTCAGCTGGCCCTGCGTTGTCGAATCACGGGCCTATGACAAAAAAACTATGGTTCAGTTAATATAACTTTAGTATAGTTCGGTGTCTTCGGTATCATTGCCAAGGAGCCGCTGAATGTTCAACGTTCGAGACACCAAGTTCGGGGAGCCTGCGGAGGACGTGCCCGGATTCCGTGTCGGTGTTGTAGAAGATCCGCTTGGATTCCGCATGGCGCCCGACGGTCCTATCCTCGGGCGCTCTTCAGTGATTGCCAAGCAAGCACTCGGAGGTCCATGGATTCCTCCAATGTCATGGAACGTTCCATACGATGGCATCGTGCCCGACTTCTTCGTCGGCTTTCCACAGCGCAGCCACGACGCAGCTGCCCCTTCGTCTGATATACGAACGGCGGACTACTGCTCGCGCGTTATTGCGAATTGCAAGGATCGTTGTTCCGGCCTTTATGCGGACAAGGGCGGAAGCTTAGGATTCTCTTGGATGCGCAAATGTATTCGGGACTGCGTGACACCAACAGGCTGCGTCTACTAAGGATGTGGGTTCGATGAACAGAGCACTCGCGGTCGATGTCCTGGCGGCAATACAAGCAGCTGAGGCCCATCTTGATGCCTTGAGTGCTCTATCGGAAAGAATGGAGAACAATGCCGAACGGCGGAAGTTTCGGCGGGGTTTGGCGGAACTCATGATCGGATACGTCGACTTGATGACTGACATTGTCCGTCAATATCCTGACCTCGATCCGGACCGCACGCGAAGACAATGAATGAACCAGAAGAATCAAGTGGTTGAATCAAATTCGTCGCCGACTGGACATTGCTGCGAGGTAATGGCTTCGACCAAATGAAAGCAGGGCGTCCCTGGACGCCCTGCTTTCCATATCCAGTTAGTGAATTACGACAGCGCCCCACAGGCCCGCTGGATGCGACGGCCGGCCTCTTCCAGCAGGTCGGTCGCCGTGGCGTAGGAGATGCGGAAGGCCGGGCCCTGGCCGAAGGCCGAGCCCTGCACGACCGAAAGCCCTTCGGCCTCGAGCAGGTAGTTCACGAAGTCGGTGTCGTTCTCGATCACCTTGCCGTCGGGCGTCCGCTTGCCGATCGTGCCCTCGCACGACGGGTAGACGTAGAACGCGCCTTCCGGCCGCGGGCACTTCAGGCCCTTGGCCTGGTTCAGCATCGAGACGATGAGGTCGCGGCGCTGCTTGAAGACGGCGACGTTCTTCGGGATGAAGTCGGTCGGGCCGTTCAGCGCCGCCACCGAGGCCGCCTGGCTGATCGAGCTGGCGTTCGACGTGCTCTGCGACTGCACGGTGATCATGGCGTCGATCAGCTTCTGCGGACCGGCGGCATAGCCGATGCGCCAGCCCGTCATGTTGTAGGCCTTGGACACGCCGTTCATGGTGAGCGTGCGGTCGTAGAGCTTGGGCTCGACCTCGGCCGGCGTTGCGAACACGAAGTCGTCGTAGACCAGCTTCTCGTACATGTCGTCGGTCAGGACATGGACCTGCGGATGACGCAGCAGCACGTCGCACAGCGCTCGGAGGTCGGCGCGGGTGTAGGCCGCACCGGTCGGGTTGCTGGGCGAGTTCAGGATCAGCCACTTGGTCTTGGGCGTGATGGCGCGCTCGAGATCCTCGGGGCGCAGCTTGAAGCCCGACGACTCCCGGCATTGCACGATGACGGGCGTGCCGTCGCCGAACAGCACCATCTCGGGATACGACACCCAGTAGGGTGCCGGGATGATGACCTCGTCGCCCGGGTTCAGGGTGGCGAGCATGGCGTTGAAGATGATCTGCTTGCCGCCCGAGGTGACGACGGTCTGCGACGGCTTGTAGTCGAGCCCGTGGTCGCGCTTCATCTTGGCGCAGATCGCCTGGCGCAGCGCCGGCGTCCCGGGGACGGCGGTGTACTTGGTGTCGTTGGCGTGGATCGCCTTGATCGCCGCTTCCTTGATGTGGTCGGGCGTCGGGTAGTCAGGCTCGCCGGCGGCCAGGCCGATCACGTCTTTGCCGGCCGCTTTCATCTCCAGGAACTTGCCCTGCGCGGCATTCGTGGGAGAGGGCTTGATGCGGCTGAGACGATCGGCAATGAAGGCCATGACGGCGGCGCCTCCTTTCAGGCGTTGAAAAAGCGCGCGGAAGGTACTGGCGGGGCCCCGTCTCCGCAAGCAAACAAGCCGCTAATACCGCTATTTCTGGTAGGTTCGTGCCGTATCCCCCCTAGGCCTTCGCCCTCAAAGTTTGACCATCCTCCCAGCGATACCTAATCTTCAGACGGCCATGACCGACCAACCCGATAATCTCGTTCTGACGCTGTGGCGAGAGATGCGCGGAAGCTTGGACCGCGTCGAGGGCAAGCTCGAGGAGCTCGTCCGTCGCGTGAGTTCCATTGAGACCAATCTCGCGCATGTCCATGTCGAATTGGCTAATCATGCCGCACGCATGGATCGCATGGATGGACGGCTGGATCGCATTGAGAAGCGGCTCGGTCTTGTCGACGCTTAGGGCAGGCTATTCCATCAATCTGACCGCCGCCTCGACGCTCATCTTGGCGTCGCCGAAGCCCACGCGCCGGCCGCTGACCGGCGCTGCATCACGATAATCGAGGCCAACCGCCACCCTGAGGCTGTCGCCGCGCGGGCTCATGTTGTTCGCTGGGTCGAAGCCCACCCATTCCAGCCCAGGCACCCAAGCCTCCGCCCAGGAGTGGCTGGTGCGGCCGACATGCAATTCGGGATCGTCGTTGCGCAGGTAACCGCTGACGTAGCGTGCCGGTACGCCGAGCCGGCGGCAGGCGGCGATGAAGACGTGCGCCTGGTCCTGCGCCACGCCGGCGCCGCGGGCCAGCGCTTCGGCGGCGGTCGTTTCCACGGTCGAGACACCGGTCTTGTAGACGATGCCCTGGCAGACGCGCTTCATGAGCTCGTGCAGGACCTCGACGCGCTTGCTGGGTTCGGCGGCCCTGTCGGCGAGACCCCCGATCAACGGATCGAAGCTCGCGTTGTGTCGCGCCAGGCCCGTGTTGCGCAGCCAGAACGGCGCCGGCAGGGTCGGCGTCTCGGCATAGCGCAGCCACTGGTCGCCGCCGATATACTCGTAGATGCCGTGGACCACGATCTCGACCCGGTCATGCTGCTGCGCCACCGAGAATGTCGTGACGTGGTTGCCATGCCCGTCGAGCCATTCCGAGCGCTTGCCCGGCCCGTCGATGCGCCAGGAGATCACGCGCTGGCCGGTCGCGGGCTTGGGAGTCAGCCGGACGTCGTGGATCGAATGGCCCGAGGGCTGGTCGAATTCGAAGCACGTGGCGTGGTGGACGGAAAGGCGCATGGTTGGTGTCAGTCCAACAGGAACTGGCGGCCGATTTCGTCGGACAGGGTGGCGATGTCGCCGCGCACCCCACCCAGGAACTTCTTGAGGCCGACGTCGAACACCTGGTCGATGCGGGCGTAGCGCAGGCGCGCGTGCAGTTCGCCGGCCAGCCGGTCGGCCTCGCCGCGCGTCCCGTAGGCCTCGGCCAGCTCGCGCATGCTGAGATCGACCATCCACAGGCAGTGATGCACCGAGCGCGGCACGTCGCGGCGCAGCATCATCAGCTCGGCGACCTTCATGGGATCGAGCGCGCTGCGATAGATGCGCCGGTAGGTGCGTACCGCGCCGATGCAGGCCAGCACCTCCGACCACGCGAAATAGTCGAGCTCCTGCGCATGCGGACTGCCGTCCGGCCGCAGCAGGTGGAACTTCACGTCGAGGATGCGGGCGGTGTTGTCGGCACGCTCGAGGAAGGCGCCGAGCTGCAGGAAGTCGTAGGCCTCGTCGCGCAGCAGGGTCACCTGCGCGGCGCCGAAGATCATGACGGCCTGCTTCTTCACCGATTCGATCAGCGCGCCGCGGTCGAGGAGGGCGCGGTTGCCGCGCAGGCGCTCGCTGAGCTCCAGCCACAGGCCGTTGAGGCTCTCCCAGACGTCGACCGTGATGTTGTTGCGCTCTTCGCGGGCGTTGCGCCGGGCCGCGCCGATCGAGCTCACCAGGGAGGAGGGGTTTTTCTCGTCGATCACCAGAAAGTCGATGAGGCTCGCCAGCCGGCCGCTCGACTGCTGCTGGCGCTGGCGGAACTCGTCCTCCATGCCGAAGATCGCCGCCACGCCGGCCGCTTCCTCGCCGCGCGACTGCAGGGCCATGCGCTGCGTCGCCTCGATCAGCCGCGCCGTCGACTTGGCGCGCTGCAGGTAGCGGCCCATCCAGTAGATGTTCTTGGCGGTGCTGCTCAGCATACGCTGCTCGCGTGGTCATATTCTTCCGGACCGCGCGCTTCCAGCG
>JAEZHS010000203.1 GCA_023436825.1 Pseudomonadota bacterium
CGAGCGCCGGCCACACCGTCGAGCGCAGATGCTCGCGCCGCGCCGCGAAGTGCAGCAGCGCCTCGGTGGTGCCGTCCCAACGCTCGACCGGACCTTCGACCAGGAGCTTGCGGATCATCTCCGCTCCCGGCGAGCCGCCGGGCTCGCGCGTCGTGATGACGCGATGGCCGCGCCTTTCGAGCCACGCGCCGAGCCTGGCGATCTGGGTCGACTTGCCTGCTCCTTCGCCGCCTTCGAGGGTGATGAAGCGCCCGGCGGCGCGCTCCGTCACGAGAGCCAGCCGAACAGGTAGTGACGGACCATGGTGGTGACGCGGCTGAACACGCCTTGGCGCTCCACATCGGCGCCGGCTTCCAACGGATACTCGACGACGCGGTTGTCGGGCAGCGTGACCACGGCCGTTCCGAGCTTGGTGCCCTTGGCGATGGGAGCCGCAATCGGCCCGTCGAAGCGCGCGATCACCCGCGGCGCTGCCGTCTGTCCGGCGGGCCCGGTGATCTGCACCGGCTTCGCCACGACCAACGGCACCTTGTCCATCGAGCCCAGCCACACCGGCGCCTCGGCGACGGTATCGCCGGCGCGGAACACCGTGGTGTTGGTCGACTCGCGGAACCCCCACTCCATCAACCGCGCCGTCTCCTGTGCGCGCTCCGCCATCGAGGTCATGCCGTTCACGACCATGATGAGCCGCCGGCCGTCGCGGATCGCCGAAGTCGACTGGCCGTAACCGCCCTCCTCGGTATGGCCGGTCTTCAGCCCGTCGGTGCCCGGCACCGTCTTGAGCAGCCGGTTGCGGTTGTCCTGCTTGATGTTGTTGTAGGTCCAGTTCGTCTCCGAATAGTAGCGATAGAGCTTCGGGAAATCCTCGATGGTGCGCCATGACAGCACGGCGAGATCTCGCGCCGTCGTCCACTGGCCGTCCGCCGGCCAGCCCGAGGCGTTCTTGAACACGGTGCCGGTCATGCCGAGCTCGCGCGCCTTGGCGGTCATGCGCTCGGCGAAGCTGTCCTCGTTGCCCGACAGGCCTTCGGCGATGACCACGCAGGCGTCGTTGCCCGACAGCACGATCATGCCCTTGATCAGGTCCTCGACCGAGACCTCGCTGCCCAGCTCGACGAACATGCGGGAGCCGCCCATGTTGCGCGCCCGCTCGCTGACGCGGAACTGCGTGTCGAGCTTCAGGCGCCCGGCATTGATCTCCTCGAAGACGATGTAGATCGTCATCATCTTCGCCATCGACGACGGATGCATCGGCTTGTCGGCATCCTTGAACAGCAGCACCGTCGAGGTCTGCGGATCGACCATGAAGGCCTGCTTGGCGAGCGTGCCGATGCCGACCTGCGAGGGCGGCAGCGCCTCGGTCTTGGCGGCGATCGACGCCGCGCTGGGCTTGGTCGGCGTGGTGGCCGTGCGCGGCTTGGCCGGCGGCTTCTGCTGCTGGTTCTGCCGCTTGGGCGGCTGCTCGCTTTGCGCCACGGCGACAAGCGGTGCGCCAGCCAGGCTGGCCGCAACCAGGATCGCCGTCAGGGGGCGCAGGAGATCATTCAGACACGACACGGGCGTCTCCATAGCCAGATCGCTTCAGCCTGTCCGCGACGATGCCGGCGGCATCCGCGGTCGTATAGGGCCCCAGGCGCACCCGCCAGACGTCGCGTCCGCCGGCCGATGCCTGGGAGACTTCGGACGTGCCGTAGCTGCGCACCGCGCCGCGCTGGCGCTCGGCATTCTCCATCGTCGAGAAGGCCCCTGTCTGCACATAGAAGCCGCTGCCGGCAAGCGCAGATGTCGATGCCGGAACCGGCGCAGCTCCGGAGGCCAGCGAGGCCACGGTCAGCCCGCCGCCCCTGCCGCCATGGGCGACCGGCGTCTCCACCGACGGCGGCTGCGGCGTCGTCGGCCACACCGGCTGCGGCTGCGGAGCGGGCTGTGGCGGCACGACGACCGGCTGCGGCTGGGGCGGAATGACCACTGCACCGGGTGGCGGCGCGGCTGCCACCGTCGCTGCAGGCGCCGTGCGCTGACCGGAGGAGACCTGCGCCACGGCCGCGTTCTGCTCGGCCGGCCCACCACCAGAGATCGCGACGTCGCGCACCGCCATGCTCTCCGCCGGGAGCTGGTCGATGCGCACCCGGGCCGTGCCGTTTCTGACGATGTCGAGCTCCTGCGCCGCCGTGCGTGACAGGTCGATGATGCGGCTGCGGGCGAACGGGCCGCGGTCGTTGATTCGCACGACCGTGCTCATGCCGTTGTCGAGATTAGTGACGCGCACGATGGCGGGCATCTGCAGCGTCCGGTGCGCCGCTGTGCGCTCGCTCTGGTCGTAGCGCTCGCCGTTGGCCGTCGATTTGCCGTGGAAGCCCGGTCCGTACCACGAGGCGACGCCGGTTTCAGTCCGGTTGAATTCTTCCTGGGGCGTGTAGGTCACGCCGTCGATCTTGTAAGGCGCGCCGATCTTGTAGCTGCCGCGCTGGGCTGCGCCGGCCCCGCTGCCGCCCCCTCGGCTCGATGAGCCGCAGGCGCTGAGAAAGCCGGCCAGGCTGCCCATCAACAGCAGCGTTCCCAGGACACGAACGGCCGGCATCGGACGAATACGCGGGCTGACTACAGATAGGGGCATGGCTGCCGGATCATACATCATCTTGAGGGGATCGGGCAGTCACCTTGCTGTCAGCGCTCATCGGGCGATCTTGTCGGACAGAAGCCCGACCGCGAGCGCGAAGAAATCCGACTGGTTCCAGCGCAGGATGGCCTGGAAATTAGCCGTCGTGAGGAAGGTTGGGCCGCCCGCCCCGCCCGGCCGGACGATGCGCTGACCCTGGCCGGCGACAGATCCGGCCGGCACTTCCTGGCCCCATGACAGGCCGGGCTTCCAGCCGACGCGCCGCAAATAGTTCGTTATCGAAGCGAAGACGTCGGCCTTGTTGGTCCAGATATCCATGCGGCCGTCGCCGTCGCCATCGGCTGCGTAGGCAAGGAAGCTGGTCGGGATGAACTGGCACTGTCCCATCGCGCCCGCCCACGAGCCTTTCATGGCGTCGAAGCTGACATGCCCCTGGGCCAGGATCTTCAGCGCGGCAATGAGCTGCTGGCGGAAGAACTGGGCGCGGAAGTTGTTGTAGACCAGGGTGGCCAGGGCATCGATGACCTCGAAGTCGCCGAGCCGAGTGCCGTAGTTGCTCTCGATGCCCCACAGCGCGACCACGGTCGACTCGGGGATGCCGGCGGGTCCAGCGAAGCGGCTGACCAGTGCCCGGTTCTCGGCCAGCCGCGCGCGCCCGTTCTTCACGCGCTCGTCCGACACCACGATCTCGAGATAGCGGTCGAACGTCATTTTGAACTCGGGCTGATTGCGCGCGAGTTCCATCACCCGCGGGATCTCCTGGACCTTGCCCAGGGCCATGTCGAGCGTGCCCGCGTCGACACCTGCCTTCAGCGCCTCGGCGCGGATGCCGCGCAGGAAGGCGTCGAACTTTGGATCGCCGCTTTGTGCCAGAGCCGTGGCCGGGGAGAGAGCCAGGGCGGTACAGAGGAGACGTCGGCTTATCATGATGTTGGCCCACCGGTTGAAGCGAGCGGATGAAGAACGATAGCGAAGTAACTGGGGACCTTGCAATATTTGTGACGACACTCCAGCGCGCTGGCGGTCCCTCCCCTATCACCCGTCGCCTTGGGCGGACTACAATCCGCGTGAACTGCCGAGGAGATCAGGCTTGGCGCAACGGTGTCTCACAGGTGCCGCGCCGATGATCTCACTGCTGGTGCTGTTCCTCCTGCCGTTCACGGCGCCGGCGATGGCGTAGGACGGCCGGGTCGATTGCGGCAACGGCTTCCACTGTCCCAAGGGCAACGCCTGCCTGCTCGGCGGATTCCGCGGCGTCGAGATCGACGCCCTGCCGGGCAGCATTCCGTCGGCGACGAGGCCGGGCTTCTTCTGTGCACCGGGTGGCGGCTGCGCCGGCGGGCCGCCGCCGACCGGCCCGGCGTGCGGCACCATGCGCTGCGCCGAGGGGCGGATCTGCTCGAGCCGCAACACCTGCCTCAATCCCGAAATATTTCCATGACTGCGGAAACGGCACGATCTGCACCAAAGGCGGGGCTTGCGAGCAAGGCGGCGGCTGCGTGCTCGTGGCACCGGAGCGCACGCGCCAGCAGGCGAATTCCCGTTGATGGGGAGGCAAGACCGGCGGGTCGGTGCCAATTCGGCTTTCGTTGGCGGCACGACTTCGCTAAAAGGCCCGCCACTCTTGCATTGGATGGGTGGCCGAGTGGTTTAAGGCACCGGTCTTGAAAACCGGCGTGGGTTCACGCTCACCGTGGGTTCGAATCCCACCCCATCCGCCAATTTAGTCTGAAAAGGCCCCATTTTATGGGCCTTTTCATAAAACTGACCTCATCTACCCACCACCCGGAGCTGCCTTAGGGTCGGAAGCGCGCCCTACAAGCCCGTGGCGTTCGCACCCCGCGTGGCAATGCCGAGTGGAGCCCCCATGCAGGTCTCCCGGCTTCTGGCTGACTGATAACGTTATCAGTGACGCAGGGTGCGCCGGGCAACTATGGCGCCACCTTAGGGTCTTTTATGGCCTGTACTCGGGCCAGCCCGCATAGAGCGGATGGGCGTTGATGGCCGCCAACAGGTCATCATCGCCCATGGCGTAAATGGGCTTCAGGCTGGCAAAGGGCGAGCCCTCGGGGGCGGTACCGTGAATCACGCGAGCCCTACCTTCCGCCATCTGGCGCCAGAGACGCCGAGACGCCGCGGACGCATCGGATTCAAGGGCCGGTAGTTGCTCGCCTGGTGATTCGCCAGCATGGCCGGCCGCAGTCCATGCCGCCCGCCTAGCCTCGTGGTCTTGCTCGCCCTGCTGGATGGTGTCTCCGATGCTCGTCTGTTCGTCGGCGTCCAAACGGTCGAGGCGGCGGTTGATGCTGTAGAGGTTCATCACGCCAGATCCGCTTGGTGAGCGTCGAGCCAGTCCCATCGCTCATTTCTGGGCATTGCCCAATATGCGGCGTAGTCGATGACGCCCTGCGCTTCAAGGCCTCAATGCGGGCCAGTACGTCGGTGGTCTCAATCGCCTTGCGCTTGGCATCAAGGAAGGCGGCAACGGCCTCGCCTTCCTCAGGGGACAAGTCACCAACGGCAACGGAATCAGCAATCGCGCCCAACGCCCTGACGATGTCGGCTGCCGTCTCAACCTTCGGCAATTCGATCGACACGGGCCGACCGCGGCGAGCTGGCCAGGCTCGCCCTAGAATGAACTCCGCAGCCCGCTGGTCGCCTTCCTTCGCCTTCTCGATCTGCTTCCGCAGGATGCCTTCAGCGTCGCCCTCGGCCATTTCATCCAGCGCCAACGTCGCCTTGTTCCGACTGCCCGCAGGTCGACCAGGACCGCCTGGGTTGCCCGGCTGAAACCGGCCGCGAGTCCGGGCATCGTCCGTTTTTTGCCCGTTATTGCGCGGAGGCTTCTTGTGTCCGCTCATATATCCCGACACATCCCGCGACTAGTGCGTATGTGGCGGTGCTGGGCGTGCGAAGGGCGTTGCGTCTCATGATGCTACACAAATTGTAGCATCATTTCTCATTACCGGAAAACGAGGCCGCCTGGTCCCTGGCTCTGCGGCCGATGAAAATCCCGGCCAGCAGTAGCGCCGCCCCTGGGGACACAAGTATGCCAAGTGGAAGGAGCAGAGGCCCGATCCGCACCTGTCCGTGGAGTGACACGGCCACGGCGAATGCCCCAAGCGCGCTAGAGATGACAAGCGTCAGCCAGCCTATACCGACGTTCTTCAGAATCTCGCCCATACCACCATTCCCACATAGGTTATCGTGGCAGCGGTGAGCTTGCTGAATGTGTGTTCTTCGCGGGGCCTGAATGTTACCCCGTTGCAGGTGCCGATAACGTGGACGGTCAAGTCGATTGCAGACTGGCACCGTGATCTGCGGGCGGTGGCGCATTGAGGCTCGCGCGATAGATTGTCGGGGCTCCCAATTCGTTCAGTCCTCGCCCGACCAGTCGACGCGATACCGGACTTCCCAAGCATCCGCCGAAGTAGTGCGCCGCGCCTGCTGATCGCCCGGCCGGGCGATATAATTGGCTCTTCGCCAATCGGTGAAAGTTCTGGTGTGGGTGGGGGTGAGGCCGAGGGACAACTCGAACAGAACATCCGTCTTGTCGGGCAGGCGCAGCACCAGCATGCGATTCCAGGTACGATAGTAGAGTTCCACGCTTCCGCTCAGCACCTCGGACCCGCCATCACGCCGAACCCCCGACAACAGCGCGGGCATCGTATTCTTGCCAGTCTGCAGTTCGACGACATCACTGGGGCGTGACGCCTCGACGCCTGATGGAAGGCGGATCTCGAACACCAGCCGCGGCGCGGGGCCGTTGGCGTTGACTGACGGACGCATCAGCCAGAACATCCCGAGGCCCGTTGCCGCGAGGACGATCATGCCCACGAACACCAGACCGAGACGCGCGGCGACGGCGCCACCGCGCAGCCCGGCCCGCCGTAGGACCAGCCATGCGCCCAGCAGCAGGCCCCCGAGCCCACCTAACGGTCCGCCGACAAACACCGCGAAATATCCCGACGCGCCCTCGAACGAGGTGATGCCGAGCAGCGACGCCAGCGCGGCCGCCGCTGCGGCGCCCAAGGCAAAGCCTAGCGCTGTACCAACGATGCCCATGACGAGCGACAACAAGTAGGTCATGACATCCAAGCCTGAAGCAGGTCGAGCGTCATGGCGAGAGGGAAAGTCGGCCTGACACATAGCGCTGCGGCCCAGTCTCTCCACCCCTGAACACGGCATTGGCGACGTTAAACACAAACACCCCGGGGATGCCCCTATTCGACGCACTCGGCAGACCGAGCATCGCGTCCTGGTTGCCCGACTGGGGGAGCTCGAAAAAATCTGTACTCTTCCCAGTGTCTGCCGAATAACCGGCACGAGCGACCAAGCCGCCGAGCCCGTCTTTTCCCTCCGAAGCATCGCCTGTTGTCCAGCCGATCGACTGATACCGGAACACGATGTCGAAATCGCCGTTGCCCAGTGAAATCAATTGCAGCTGGAAGCTGTTCGTCGGGTCCGTATGTTCACGATAATATCCGACTTGATCCCAGGTCGCGGTGAACACTCCGTTGACGCTGTCGACGTCGTACCAAACCTGGTCGAAGAACGGAGCGGGCTTGGTCGGATCGACACGCGTGTCAACGTCGCCCAGAATGGCGCGATGATTGGGATGCCGGTTGCCGGAGTGATCGCGGTCGGGGTCTTGGCTGACAGTGGCGAGCCGAAGGTGACGCTGCCATTGTTGTTGAGCCACAGGCTCGTATAGTGATGGCCGAAGAAGTTGAGCCCTGCCTCGCCAAAGATCGGGGTTATGTCGATGCTGGCGGACGGGCTGTCGTCTTGGCGCGG
>JAEZHS010000205.1 GCA_023436825.1 Pseudomonadota bacterium
CTTCCGCACCGCGCGCGTCTCGCGAGCTCATGAGCATGAGCGAGCGGGGACGCTGGCGGTCCGGAAGACCATTGACGCGCCACTGGACTGGCGCGTCCCGGCTACGCCGCTTTCTCCACGACGCCGATATACGGCAGCCCGCGGAAGCGGTGCGCCCAGTCGAGCCCGTAGCCGACCAGGAACTCGTCGCCGCACTGGAAGCCGACGAAGTCGGCGTCGAGCTTGGCGATCCGCTTGCCCGGCTTTTCGAGCAGGGTGCAGACCGACACGTGCTTGGCGCCGCGCTCCAGCAGAAGGTTCTTGGCGAAGCTGAGCGTCAGGCCCGATTCCAGGATGTCGTCGACCAGCAGCACCTCGCGCTGGCGTACGTCGTCGACGATGTCGCGCACCACCTTCACCCGACCGCTGGTCTCGGTCTTGACCCCGTAGCTCGACAGAGTGAGGAAATCCATCGACCAGTCGGCGCCGGCGCGGCTCAGCGCGCGGATCAGGTCGGCGGCGAAGACGAAGCTGCCTTTCAGCACCGAGACGACGAGCGTGTCGGCCGGCAGCTTGGCGGCAAGCTCGCCTGCCATGACATCGACGCGGGCGGCGATTTCGGCGGCGGAGAAACGGACGGTGACAGTGGGACGGCCGGGCATGGATCGCTCGCTGGTCGATGATAGTTGGGACGACGCCATTAGAGCACATTCCGTCCGGGCTGGAATCGGCCGAACGGCAGGTGCCCGGTGCAACCGCTCTATTGCCTGAAAAGGCCGCGCAAGGCGTCGATCTGAAGGGCCTCTCGCCACTCGGGCGGCAGGACGCCCAGGATCTCGCCGCGGAAAGCATAGGCGGCAATGACCAGCACGATCACCGCGAGGCCGGCAATCGACAGCCACTGGCCCCACTGCGGCCTGTGGACCGGCGTGGCAAGTGCGGGCAGCCCGGAATTGTAGCTCGGCGGCCTGATCACGAAGTCGGGCACGGGGCGCGGCGGAGGTGGAACCACCATATCGGCCGGTGCCGGCCCTTCGCGCCAGCGATGGCTGCAGCGGGCGCATTGAACGGTGCGGCCGGTCGGGCCAATCGCCAGCGGATCGACGGCATAGCGCGCGCCGCAATTGGGACAGGTGACCTGCATGGCTTGCGGCCGGACATTAGAGCGGAATCCCATCGGATGGAACCGCAAGGATTCGCGCGCCGTGGCACTGCGTCGTTGCACGGCATCAACTGGACGGATTGTGCCCGAGGCCACTAAAAGTGAGCCCACAATGCTCGGCCTCCGGCTGCGTTCGCTCTTCTTCAACGTCGGCTGGTACGTCGGGTCGGCGGTCATCGCCATTATCGGCATGCCGATCCTGCTGATGCCGCGGGCAGCCAACGTTGCCTGGGCGAATGTGTGGATCGATTTCTGCCTGTGGTGGGTCAAGGTCACCTGCCGCATCACCCATCGCGTGGCGGGGCTGGAGAACAGGCCGGCAGGACCCGTCATCCTCGCCTGCAAGCATCAATCGTCGTGGGAGACGCTGGCCTTCCATCGCCTGTTCCCCAACGCCGCGACGGTGCTGAAGCGCGAGCTGCTTTTCATCCCCGTCGTCGGCTGGGCGATGGCGCGGGCCGGAAACATCGCCGTCGAGCGCGGCGACGGGCCGAAGGCTTTGCGCAGCCTCTTGCGCCAGGCCAAGGCCGCGATCGCCGAGGGGCGCTCGATCCTGATCTATCCGGAAGGCACGCGCGCGCCGGTCGGCTCGTCGCTGCCCTATCACGCGGGTACCGCGGCGCTCTATCGCCAGCTCGGCGTACCGGTCGTGCCGGTAGCCCTCAATTCGGGTGTGTTCTGGGGGCGCCGCAAGTTCATCAAGTGGCCCGGCATCATCGAGGTCGAGGTTCTGGACCCCATCCCGCCCGGCCTTGACCGCGAAACCTTCATGACGACCCTGCGCGAGCGAGTCGAAGGGGCGACCCAGAGGCTAGTGGCGGACGCCAAGCGCCTGTCCTAGGTCGACCGAATTGGCTTCCTGTTCCCTGTATGTTCTGATATAGTGTCAGACCGTCTCGGGACTGGCGCAGCCTTGGCATTGTGGCGGCGACAACCCAAGTTTGGGGCCGTACCCCAAGACCTTGGGGCAAAGGGATCTGCTTGATACTAGGCTCTCTGTCGGAAACGCCGGAAACCTCCGAAGGCATCGCTAACTGGGCTGTGAACGATGGATTGGGCGCCAGTCTCCCAGCGCATCTGGGACATGAAATACCGCTTCCGCGATGCCTCGGGCGCTGCGGATGTCGACCTGGACGCGACCTGGTGGCGGGTCGCCCGCGCGCTCGCCGCGACTGAACGGGACCCAGAACTGTGGGCCAGGCGCTTCCACGAGGCCCTGCAGGGCTTCAAGTTCCTGCCTGCCGGCCGGGTGATCGCCGGTGCCGGCACCGGGCGCACCGTCACGCTGTTCAACTGCTTCGTCATGGGCGCCATTCCCGACGACATGTCGGGCATCTTCGAGAACCTGCGCGAGGCCGCCCTCACCATGCAGCAGGGCGGCGGGATCGGGCACGATTTTTCGACGCTGCGCCCGCGCGGTGCTCCCGTGCTGGGCGTTGGCGCCGACGCCTCGGGCCCGCTCTCGTTCATGGACGTCTGGGATTCAATGTGCCGCACGATCATGAGCGCGGGCAGCCGACGGGGCGCCATGATGGCGACGCTGCGCTGCGACCATCCCGACATCGAGGACTTCGTCGATGCCAAGCGCGATCCCAAGCGGCTGCGGATGTTCAACGTCTCGGTGCTGGTCACCGACGCCTTCATGAAGGCGGTCAAGGAGGACGCTGACTGGGATCTCGCGTTCGGCGGCAGGGTCTTCCGCACCGTCAAGGCGAAGGCGCTGTGGGAGCGCATCATGCGCGCGACCTACGAGGTCGCGGAGCCCGGCGTGATCTTCATCGATCGCGTCAACCGTCGGAACAATCTGCACTATTGCGAGAGCATCCAGGCGACGAACCCGTGTGGCGAACAGCCGTTGCCGCCGTACGGCGCTTGCCTGCTCGGTTCGATCAATCTTGCCATGCTGGTCAAGGAGCCGTTCACGCCGCTTGCGCAGCTCGACGCCGAGGCGCTCGAGCGGTTGGTGCCGCTCGCCGTGCGCATGCTCGACAACGTGATCGATGTCTCGCGCTTCCCGCTGCCGCAGCAGGAGAGGGAAGCCAAGGCCAAGCGTCGCATCGGGCTCGGCGTCACCGGTCTCGCCGATGCGCTTATTTTCTGCGGCGTGCGCTACGGCTCGCCCGAAGCCGAGAAGCTGACGCGCGAGTGGCTGGGCGCCGTGCAGCGCCTGTCCTACCTGGCGTCGGCGGACATCGCGGCGGAGAAGGGCAGCTTCCCGCTCTATGACCGCGCGCGCTATCTCGCCGGCGAGACCGTGAAGGCGCTGTCCGACGACGTGCGTTCGGCGATCGGCCGCTACGGCATTCGCAATGCGCTGCTGAATTCGATCGCGCCCACCGGCACGATCTCGCTGCTCGCCGGCAACGTCTCCTCCGGCATCGAGCCGGTCTTCGCCTTCTCCTTCGTGCGCCATGTGCTGCAGCCAGACGGCGGCAAGCGCGAGGAGAGCGTCGAGGACCACGCCTTGCGTGTGTGGCGTTCGCTCAAGGGCAATGAGCCGCCGCCAGCCGATATTTTCGTCGATGCCCAGACGCTCAGCCCGGCCGATCACCTGGCGATGCAGGCCGCCGCGCAGGACTACGTCGACAGCTCGATCTCCAAGACCATCAATTTGCCGCGCGACATCTCCTTCGAAGCCTTCAAGGGTGTCTACGAGGAGGCCTATGCGACAGGCTGCAAGGGCTGCACGACCTATCGGCCCAACGACGTCACCGGCGCGGTGCTGGAGGTGAAGTCGGCTGAACCCAAGCCCGCGGCTGCGCTGGTTCCGGCGGCGCGCGACGGTGGCGTGGTCTACATCGCCCAGCCGCTCGACCGTCCGGAGGACCTGCCGGGCCGCACCTACAAGATCAAATGGCCGGGCAGCGACCATCCGATCTACATCACCATCAACGACGTGGTGCAGGACGGCCGTCGCCGGCCGTTCGAGATCTTCATCAACTCCAAGAACATGGAGCACTATGCCTGGACCGTGGCCCTGACCCGCATGATCTCGGCGGTGTTCCGCCGCGGCGGCGATGTGTCGTTCGTGGTCGAGGAGCTGAAGGCCGTGTTCGATCCGCGCGGCGGCCAGTGGATGGAGGGCCGCTACGTGCCCTCGCTGCTGGCCGCGATCGGCGGCGTGATCGAGCGCCACCTGATCGAGATCGGTTTTTTGGCAGCTACCGACCAGCCGCGGATCACCGAGGCTGCCGAGCAGCGCCTGCGTCTCGCCGCGGGCGCGCGCGAGCCGGGAGAGGGCGCAGCATCCGCCGCAGCCCTCGGTCAATGCCCCAACTGCGGCGCCGCCGCGCTGACGCACCAGGAAGGCTGCGATGTCTGCCTGAACTGCGGCTATTCGCGCTGCGGTTAGCTGGGAGTGCGGATCGAGCCGCATCGCCGCAGCCTGCCGACCCTGCCCGCGGCCCCCTCGCGAATCGGCCCTTGATTTGACATAAGAGTGACCGCAAATCCGGCCCGGACACCTAGGAGGACGAATGAGTCGGCGGACGATCCTGGCGGCGACGTTGTTGATGGCAGGTGCCCTGGCGAGCGGCCAGGCTGCCTTGGCGCAGCCCTTGCCGACCGACCGCAGCGATCTCGCCTATTCCTACGCCCCGCTGGTCAAGCGCGTGTCGCCGGCCGTGGTCAACATCTACACGACCACGACCGCGCGGGTGCAGCGCCGGCTGCCGTTCCCCTTCCCCGGCATGCCCCTGCCGCCGCAGGCCGGCGAGCGGGTGCAGAACTCGCTGGGCTCGGGCGTGATCGTACGGCCCGACGGGCTGATCGTGACCAACGCCCATGTCGTGAAGGGCGCCGAGGAGATTCGCGTCGTGCTGGCCGACCGGCGTGAGCTCGAGGCCAAGCTGCTCACCCAGGACGAGCGCTACGACCTCGCCCTGCTGCGCATCGACGCCGACGGCGAGAAGTTCCCGTTCCTCGAGATGCGCGATTCCGATTCGGTCGAGGTCGGCGACATCGTGCTGGCGATCGGCAATCCCTTCGGCCTGAACCAGACCGTCACCAGCGGCATCATCTCGGCGGTGGCGCGCTCGGCGGGCGGCGTCAACGATTCCAACTTCTTCATCCAGACCGACGCCGCCATCAATCCCGGCAACTCCGGCGGCGCGCTGG
>JAEZHS010000346.1 GCA_023436825.1 Pseudomonadota bacterium
CCCCCCCACATTTGCGCCCCCGGCAACGGCCCCCCGCTGCGCGCGGGATGACAGACGGTCTGTGGCGCAGATCGTGCTTCGTGTGACGGAACTCTGGAGATTCCGCATGCTTACGCGTCGCACCGCCCTGCTCGCCAGCGCCACCCTGCCCTTCGTTCGCGCTGCCGAGGCGCAGCAGCCTTCCGCCCTGCGCATCGCCATGACCCTGGCTGACATTCCTGTCACCGACGGCGCACCCGACCAGGGCACCGAGGGCATCCGCTTCATGGGCTACACGCTCTACGATCCGCTGGTCGCATGGGACCTTTCGTCGGCAACGGAGCCCGCCAAGCTGGTGCCGGGCCTTGCAACCAAGTGGTACCAGGACCCCGCCGATCCGACGAAATGGATCTTCGAGCTGCGCCAGGGCGTGAAGTTCCATCACGGCGCGCCGTTCACCGCCGACGACGTCATCTTCAGCCTCGATCGCACGCTGAACGACAAATCGCCGGTCTTCGATCGCCTGGGCCGCAGCGTGCTGATCGCCGCAGTGTGGCCGCTCGTCGGCTATCGCAAGATCGACGACTTCAAGGTCGAGCTGCAGACCAACGGCGTCGACACCCTCATGCCGTCCCTGCTCAACCGCTTCATGATCGCCAGCGCCGACAATTTCGAGAAGGTCGGCCGCGACTGGCAGGCCTACCGGAAGCAACCGTCGGGCACCGGCCCGTGGAAGATGAAGGCCTGGTCGCCGCGCGAGCGCGCCGAGCTCGAGCGCAACACCGACTACTGGAACAAGGACCGCATCCCCAGGAGCGAGCGCATGGTGCTGCTGCCGATCCCCGACGTCTCGACACGCTCGGCCGCCCTGCTGTCGGGGCGCGTCGACTGGATCGAGGCGCCGGCTCCCGATTCGCTCGACAAGCTCAAGTCCGCAGGCTGCAAGATCGAGACCAACGCCATTCCGCACATGTGGCCCTACACGCTCAGCATGCTGCCCGGCGCGCCGACGGCCGACATCCGCGTGCGCAAGGCGATGAATCTCGCGATCGACCGCGACGCCATCGTCAAGGTGCTGAACGGGCTCGCCGTTCCAGCCGTCGGCTGCGTGCCAGCCGATCATCCCTGGTTCGGCTCGCCTTCGTTCAAGATCAAGTACGATCCGGCCGAGGCCAAGAAGCTGCTGGCCGAAGCGGGCTACGGGCCGTCCAAGAAGCTCAAGACCAGGATCGCGATATCGACCTCGGGCTCGGGGCAGATGTACCCCCTGATCATGAACGAGGCGATCCAGCAGCAATGGGCCGAGGTCGGCATCGACGTCGAGTTCCAGGTGATGGACTGGAATGCGCTGCTGAACACGATGCGACAGGGTGCCAAGTCGCCTGAGGGCCAGCAGTTCGGCGCCATCAACGTCAGCTGGAACACGATGGACCCGCACAACGCCTTCATGCGTTTCGTCGACAGCCAGCAGGTCCCGCCCAAGGGGTCGAACTGGGGCTACATCAGCGATCCGGAGTTCGACCGTCTCGCCAAGGAGGCGCGCAGCACGTCAGACCCGAAGGAACTCGACAAGGTGCTGGCGAAGATCAACACCAAGATGGTCGACGACGCGGTGTTCGTCTGGGTGGTCCACGACGTGTGGCCCAACGCCATCTCCAGCAAGGTGAAGGGCTACGTCCATCCCAAGAGCTGGTATGTCGACTTCTCGCCGGTGACGGTGGGCTAGGAGAAGCCACTGGTCATTTCTGATACTGCTCGAACAGCTGCTTGATCCGCTTGGCTGCTTCGTCGGTCGCCTGCTCAGCAGTCATGTTGCGTTGCGTGATATTGGCGGCCGCCTGCGGCCAGATCTGCTCGGACAGCACGGCCGAATAGGCAGGGTTGTAGGACATCCACCAGGGCACCGTCGGCTTGATCAGCCCCATGTCCACCGCAACCGGTCGGTGCGGGTCCTTGGGGTCAGTCCAGTACGGATCGTTCTTCACGATGGAGGCCATCACCGGCAGATAGCGGGCGCGGGTTTCCTTCAGGTAGGCGTTCAGGTTCGCCGGCTGGATGAAATCGCGCAGCAGCGCCTTGGCGCCGTCGACGTTCTTCGAGCCTTTCGGGACGATGGTAGGGGCAATCGCCAGCACGCTCGCCACCGGCTTGCCGTCATTGCCCAGGGGAACGCCGCTGGTAACGATCTCCTTATTGTAGAGATCGGGCTTGTCCATCTGTGCCGCGGCAATGGAGATGGTGGCGTTGGGCGTCATCACGATCTGCTTGGCGAAGAAGGCGTTGTTATTGTCGACGTCGCCCCAGTTGATCGCCCCCGGGGGCACAAAGCCTTTCTTGAACGGCGTCGTCAGCCGCTCGAGCGTCGTTATCGCCGCCTTGCGCACGGCGGGGTCGTCGATATTCAGCTTGCCGTCGGGCGTGACGATGTTGACGCCGCCATAGCTGACCAGGAACTGGTGGAACAGGTTGCCGGCATCGGCCTCCTTTGCCGCCATCGAATAGCCGAGGCCGAAAATACGCTTGCCCTTGGAGCGCAGCTTGTCCTGCACGGTCTGGAAAAAGTCGTAGAACTTGTCCTGTGTGCCCGGCACATCGGTCGCGGCAAAGCCGGCCTCCTGCAGCAACGGGAGCCAGTGCGAATTCAGCAGCGAGGAGGCCTTGGTCGGCACGCCATAGTACGAACTTTTCTTCTGCTTGGCGTTATAGAGGCGCGCACTGATCAGCGCGGTTTCCGTGAATTCCGCCTTCTGCGAGTCCACGACATCGGAGACATCCTCCAGCTGGTCGTTCCATGCCGCGCGCGGGACCAGGAAGCGGTCGCCGGTGACGGTGTGCACCACGTCCGGCACATCGCCCACCTGCATGGCGGCGATCAGCTTGGTGATCACATCCGGCCCGTTCATGATGGTCAGATTGACCTTGGTGCTGTTGCGCTTCTCCCAGTCCGCCATCCAGGCGATCACGGCATCGTTTTCGGCCTTGTAAAAGCCCTGGGTCCACCAGACCGTGAGTTCGCCGGCCGCCGCGGCGCGGCGCGGCCTCACGCCAGTGCCTGCCGCGACCGCGGCACCCGCTGCACCAACCAATGTCTGCCGCCGTGTCATGCGCTTCATGTTGTTTTCCTCCCAGGACGCCGAATGGGCGCCGCGTTCAACCTTTCACGCCTCCCATGGTCAGACCGCCGTGCATCTTGCGGCGGACACCGTAATAGATGATCAAGGGCGGAATGGCGTAGATGATCGCCGCCGCCATCAGATAGTTCCAGGGTGCCTCATCCCCTACCAGGAACTTGCCGAGCGTCACCGGGACGGTGACGACCTTGCCGCCCGACAGCAGCAGGAACGCATACAGATACTCGTTCCAGGACAGCAGCAGCGCATAGGTGCCGATCGCCACCAGGGCGGGGGCCATCAGCGGCAGATAGATGCGGAAGAAGATTTGCGGCGGCGAGGCACCGTCGATGCGCGCCGCCTCGTCCAGTTCGAACGGGATCGAGGCGCTGTATTGCTGAAAGATGAAAATCGCATAGGGCGTGGCGAAGGTCACTTCGACCGCGATCACCGCCAGCGGATTGTTGGTCAGGCCATACTTTCCCATGATGCCGTAGAACGGGATGGCCAGGAACGACATCGGGATCACATAGGTCAGCAGCGCCGCGTTGGTCAGCATCCAGCCATTGCGGATGCGCATCCGGCTGATGGTGAAGCTGGCCAGGGTGCCGATCGCCAGGGTCAGGAACGCGACAGCGATACCGATGAAAAAGCTGTTGCCCATCTGGTTCCAGAAAGTCTCCAGCAGCCAGAAGGTTTGGCGGAACACGACCTCGAACGCATGCGGGCTGGGCGCGACCGGGAAGACGGAGGTGCTGAGCACTTCCTCCTTTTCCTGCATCGACACGCGGATGATGTTGTAGATCGGCAGCAGCGTCCAGAGCAGCAGCACTGCCGACAGCAGCCACACGCCGATGCTGCCGATCGCACGGGCCCGGCGGTGCGCGGTCATATCGTCACCTCGCTGCGCCGCAACTGCCGCATCAGCAGGATCACCAGCGGGATCAGCAGGGGCAGCGCCGTCAGCACCGTCGCCATGCCCAGGCTGGGGTCGCCGAGTTCGAAGGCGTTGCGGATGCCCAGGGTCGCGAGCACATGCGTCGACAGCGCCGGCCCGCCGCCGGAGATGAAGCGCACGGCGTTGAAATCGCCCAGCGCCCAGATGGTGGAGAGCATCGTGCAGACCAGGTACATCCCGGCCATCAGCGGCAGGGTCACGTGCGTGAACTTCTGGATTGGGCTCGCGCCATCGACATCCGCGGCCTCATACAGTTCGAGCGAGATGGCCATGCGCCCGGCGAGGAAGATAAGGGTCCAGAAGGGCAGCCATTTCCAGATATGGCCATAGATGACCGAACCCAACGCGAGGTAGTGGCTGTCGAGCCAGGGCGGCCCATCGACCTGCGCCACGTGCCAGATGATATTGTTGATCAGCCCCCATTGCCCGTTCAGCATCCAGTTGATGGACAGGTAGCTGGGCAGTGCCGGCACCGCCCAGGGCAGCATGAAGATCAGCAGCAGGACCTTCGTCCACCAGCCCTTGCGCATGAAGAAGCCTGACAGCAGCAGCGCCAGCAGCAATTTCAGGTTCACGCCGAACAGCAGATAGAGCAGCGTGTTGACCACCGTGCGGGGATAGACCGGATCGTCGAACAGGGCGCGATAGCTGGCCGGATCGCTGCCCAGCCACAACCCGTAGCCGATCGGGTAGATCACGAAGGCCACGAATACCGCGACGTAGGGGGTGACGAAGGCCAGCGCCCAGAGTTTGTCGGCGCCAAAGGTACCTCGTCGCCGCGGCAGAGGCGTGGAGTTCGCGGCCGCGGCCGGGCTGTCGATCGGGGTCGTGACCGCCATCGCTCGACTCCTTCCCAGTGGCCCCGCGTTCTGGCGCGCGGTGGCGTTCCTGTCCGGTCGAAAGGCGGCCCTGTCCGTCGTGGCTTGCCTCGGCCGGCTCAGTCTGACTGCGAGTGTGGCAATTTGCCCAGTGCGACACAACCCGTCTTGCGCCGGGGACGGCCGAAGGACGCCAACAGCCTATCGCTCTCAGACCAGCCGACACAGATTCCAGTGCCGACGATGATGGCGGCGCCGACCCAGCCCAGCACATCGGGGAAGTTGCCGAAGTTGGGCGATACCGGTCAGGACATGATGCTGGTCGGCGCTCGACTTCTCTTTCAACGGCGCTCGGCCTCACACAGCGCACGCCAGACGCGTTCCGGTGTCGCCGGCATGTCGAGCGACTCGACGCCCGCCGGCCGCAGCGCATCGAGGATGGCGGCCATCACGGTCTGCGGGGCGGCGATGCATCCCGCCTGCCCCGAACCCTTCACGCCGAGCGGATTGGCAGCGGTCGGCCGCTCGACCAGCTCGATGTCGAACGGCGGAAGATCGTCGGCGCGCGGCAGGGCGTAGTCCATCAGCGAGCCGCTGAGCAGCTGCCCCGACGAAGCATCGTAGACGGTGTGCTCGACCATCGCCTGGCCGATGCCCTGGGCGACGCCGCCCTGGACCTGGCCCTCGGTCAGCAACGGATTGATCAGGCGGCCGTAATCGTCCACCGCGGTGTAACGCACCAGCACCACCGCGCCGGTCTCGGGATCGATCTCCACCTCGGCAACATGACAGCCGCTGGGGAAGGTGAAGACGTCGGTCATGTTCATCACGTGCACGCCAAGGCCCTTCGTCATGCCGTCCGGCAGGTTGGCCGGATCCTCCGCGCTTCGCGCCAGCGCCGGCAAGGCGACAGAGCGATCACTGCCCGCCACCGCGAAACGTCCGTCGGCGAAGACCAGCTCATCTTCAGAGGCTTGCAAGAGATGGGCCGCGAGCGAGCGCGCCTTGGCAAGCGTGGCATCGATCGCCTTCACGACGGCGGCGCCGCCCATGTGCATGGAACGCGCGCCGCCATGACCCGCGCCGCTCTTCACCCGGCCGGTGTCGGCCTGGACATAGCGGATGGCCTCGACCGGCACGCCGAGCCGATCGGCCGCGATCTGGGCGAAGGCGGTCTCATGGCCCTGGCCATTGGACTCGGTACCGACTGCGACCATGACCCTGCCGTCGCCCTCCACGCGTACCTCGGCACCTTCGTTGGGTGCGCCGCGCGAGGTCTCGAGGAAGCAGGCGACGCCGATGCCGAGCAATCGTCCACGCGACTTGGCCGCCGCGCGGCGTGCGGCAAAGCCTCTGGCGTCGGCGCGCGCGACGGCGGCATCGAGATTGGCGACGAAGCCACCCGAATCGATCGCCATGCCGAGCGCCGTCCTATGCGGGAAGGAGGCGATCAGGTTCTGCCGGCGCAACTCGGCGGGATCGCGGCCGAGCTTGCGCGCCGCCTCCTCGATGGCGCGTTCGATGATATAGTTGGCCTCCGGCTTGCCGGCGCCGCGATAGGCATCGACCGGCACGGTGTTGGTGAGCGCGCCGCGGATGTCGACGGCGATTGCGGGGATGTCGTAGACGCCGCCCTGCGCCGTCGACGCGGCGACCACCGAGGCGCCCGGCCCGTTGCCCGAGAGATAGGCGCCGAGATTGGCGACCATCTCGACGTCCAGCGCCAGCAGGCGGCCGTCGGCCGCAAGCGCGAGTTTCGCGGTCGCGGCGATGTCGCGGCCCTGCGCACCCATCACGAACTCCTCGGCGCGGTCGGCCAGCCAGCGCACCGGCCGCCCGAGCCGGCGCGCCGCGAACAGCAGCAGGATCCACTCGGGATAGAGGAAGTTCTTCATGCCGAAGCCGCCGCCGACGTCGGGCGCGTGCACGCGGACGCGCTCGAGCGGCAGCTTGAAGATGAACTCGGCGAGCTGGCGGCGAATGCCGTGCACGCCCTGGCCGGTCAGTTCGAGATCCATCGTGCCCGTCGCGGCGTCGTAGCGCGCGATGCCGGAACGCGGCTCGATCGGCGTGACGATGACGCGATTGTTCATCACCTCTACTTCGACGATGTGCGCTGCATCAGCCATCGCCTTCGCCACGGCGTCGGCATCGCCACGCTGAACGTGGTAGGCGAGGTTGCCCGTCGCCTCGGGCCAGATCGCAGGCGCATCGGGAGCGAGCGCCGCGATACCGTCGACGACGGCGTCCAGCGCTTCATAGTCGACCTCGATCAGCTCGGCGGCCTCATGGGCGATCTCGGTGCTGTCGGCGACGACAAAGGCCACAGGATCGCCGACGTGGCGCACGCGGCCGTCAGCCAGTGCCGGACGCGGCGGCACGATCATCGGCTTCACCGCCGCCAAGCAGGGCATGTGACCCAGCCCTTCGGCCGAGAGGTCGGCGTGGGTATAGACCGCGTGCACGCCCGCAAGCGATGCCGCTGCAGACACGTCTATTCCCTTGATGACGGCATGGGCATGCGGCGAACGAAGCACGTGGCCGTGCAGGCAATCCGCCACCACGATGTCGTCGACGTAACGTCCGCGGCCCGTCAGGAACCGCGCATCCTCGAGGCGGCGCAGCGCGCGGCCTATCATCGGGCCAATCATCTCTTGTTGAGTGCTATTGCCCATGTCGCCCCGCCCGATAAGCTCCCCCCAACCATAGGAGGGATCATTCATGATCGACCTGCATTACTGGCCTACGCCCAACGGCAAGAAGGTCACCATCCTGCTCGAGGAATGCGGCCTGCCCTACAAGATCGTACCCGTCAACATCGGCCGCGGCGACCAGTTCGGCAAAGAGTTCCTGGAAATGAACCCCAACCATCGCATGCCGGTCATGGTCGATCACGAACCCAAGGGCGGCGGCAAGCCGATCACGATTTTCGAGTCCGGCGCCATCATGATGTACATCGCCGAGAAGGCCGGGAAGTTCTATCCGCAGGACGTGCGCACGCGCTACGACGTCAACCAGTGGCTGATCTGGCAGATGGCCAACCAGGGACCGAAGAGCGGCGAGTGCGGCCATTTCCGCCGCGTCGACCAGGCCAAGGAAGGCGACCAGAGGTACGCCATCACGCGCTTCACCGACGAGGTCAATCGGCTGTACGGCGTGCTGAACAACCAGCTCTACAAGCACAAGTACCTGGCCGGCGACCAATACACGATCGCCGACATGATCTGCTATCCGTGGACCATCAACTGGAAGTTCCAGGGCCAGGACATCGAGGAGTTCAAGTACTTCAAGCGCTGGTTCGAGGAACTGGGCGCCCGCCCCGCGGTGCAGAAGGGCATGGCGGTCGGCGCCGACCTCTCGGTCGACAACACCAAGCTGCCGCCCGAGGAGCAGGCCCGCATCCGCAAGATGCTCTACAACCAGCGCGCCCGGCCGGTACCGGCGTAGTCGTGCTGGGGGGTCTTCTCATGCTCTCCTGGAC
>JAEZHS010000361.1 GCA_023436825.1 Pseudomonadota bacterium
ATTTTTCTTGTCTCAAGGGCAGTCCTGCTTCACCGTTGGCACCAGCAGGGTCGCGAATTTGAGCGAACCGGAGGGAGTGAAATGCCCCTCGTCGCCAAAATCGACCGGGCTGAAATCGTCGACGGGAATGTCGGCATAGGTATCGCCCAGCCGTGTCGCCTCCCGGCGCACGATGCCGTTCAGATGACCGATCAGCGGCCATACATCCTTTTCATGAACGAACGGCAGCCAGCCGTCGGTCTCGTCGCGCGTCAGGATGGTCCGGTTCATCACCTGCCCAACCCAGATCGTCCTGATGCCGCGCTGGCGATTGATCGCCGAGATCGCCTCGATGTTGCGCCGATAGATCGCGTCGAGGACGGGATCTGGCTCGGTGCTGGCTCGCCCACGCGGCAGCGCGGCCGGCCGGATGGTATCGAACGACAAGCCTGCAAGCCGGCCAAGGAGATGGAGCGTCGGCGACACCGACAGTAGCGGCCTCACCGCCCGCCGTGCCTCGAGGGCGTCGACCATGGAGCGCAGATGCCAGTCGGCATAGCCGGGATCGAGACCGGCGATGTGGGCGTTCCTGAGGTCGTTCCAGCCGATGTAGTAGACCGCGCAGGCGGGCTCGACGCCGAAACTCCGCTGGTAGAAGGCGGTCTGCAGCAGGTGCTCCGCCGTCGTGTAGCCGCTGACACCGCGATTGATCACGGCGTATCGTTCGGGCCCGAGCAGCCGCTCGAGCTGAACGGGCCAGGACCGGCCCTCGGGCGATACGAAGTCGAGGGTGGTCGCGCCGCCGAACAACGCTACGACGATCTTGCCCCTGAGCCCTTCGGCCGACCGCTGCGGGCCGCGCAGGCGGTCGGCATTGATGAACACACGGGCATTCCCAGCCTGGTCCGGCGGCATTGGCAGGGGCAGGACCTGCAGGAGCGGATGCCAGCCATAGGCCGGTCGCGTGTAGTTGCGCGGAAACAGGATCTCCGAGTTGGTCAGTCGATATTTGTAGAGAACCGCCGATCCGAACCCGAGGCCGATCTCGAGTGCCGCCAGCGACAAGGCGATCGTCGCCAGGCGCGGCCGGCGCGCCATGGCGACGCCCAGGACGAGCAGGATCGCCAGATAGAGGAAGTACCAGCCGCGCGGCCCCTGCAGGCTGAGCTCGTCGCGCAGCGACAGCCGTACGGCGACGGCGCCGACCACCAAGGCAAGCGCCAGTGCGACCAGCACCGCGAGAGTGCGCTCGAAGCGATGGGGCCGGACCAGGCCGGCATGATCGGCAAGCCAACGAAGCAAGTGGCAAATCTGTAACGGCCGCCTCGGCGATGCAATGTCACGCCGCGGGCTGTTGCGTCGCGTGGTAGGTCTGCCAGCGCCATGCGGGATTGGGCCACACGGCGACGCGCCATCGAAAACGGCCGGTACCTGGTCAGCCGCGCCGGCCCTTACGGCCGTTGGCGGGGCCGCGCTTTCCGGCTGATGGTCGCCGTGCTGGATGCGACGCTACGGCTCACGCCGGTCCGTGCGCGCGGCCGACGCAACGCGCTCGACCTCAGGAGGATCGAGCTCGAAATCGAACTGCCGGGCCTGCCATCGGCGTTCGACGGCTATCGCATCCTGCAGCTGAGTGACACCCACCTCGATCACTTCCCCGAGCTGGCGCCGGCGGCGCGGGCGCTGCTCGATGGTATCGAGGTCGACATGCTCGCGGTGACTGGCGACGTGCACGGCCATCCCCGCGCATCGATCGAGCAATCGGCCGGGCTGCTGATGGAGGCGCTGGCGGGCGTTCGCGTGCGCGGGCCGCGTTTGGCCGTGCTCGGCAACCACGATCCGGCGGCGATGGTGGGCGTGCTCGAACGCTCGGGCTTCGACGTGCTGGTGAACCGGTCGATCATGGTGCAGCACGGCGGCGACAGCCTGTGCGTCACCGGGCTGGATGATGTCCACAGCTTCTATACCGAGGCGGCGCTGGCGGCACTCGGCGACCACGATGGCGGTTTCCGCATCGCGCTGGTGCATTCCGCGGAGGTTGCCGATGACGCCGATGAGGCGGGCTACGCGCTTTATCTCTGCGGCCACACGCACGGCGGTCAGATCTGCCTGCCGGGCGGGCGGCCGCTGGTCACCCATCTCAAGCGCTGCCGCCATGCCGCGAGCGGCCTGTGGCGACAGGGCCGCATGGTCGGCTACACCAGCCGCGGCGTCGGCGTGTCGGACCTGCCGATGCGCTTCAACACGCGCGGCGAGGTCGTCGTCATCACCTTGCGCCGACCCCGGGCCTAATGCAGCCGCCTGACGTGCGGCGCGCCTTCGCAGGGCTCGTAGCGCACGCCACCCTTCACGATCAGTGCGAGGCGCTTCTTGTCCTGCAGCACGCGCACGTCGTTCAGCGGGTCGCCGTCGACCAGCAGCAGGTCGGCGAGATAGCCCGTCCTGACGAGGCCGAGCTCGTGGCCGCGCCTCATGATCTGTCCGCCGATGCGGGTCGCCGCCTGCAGCGCCTCGCTCGGGCTGAAGCCGAAATGCGTCACGAAATGCTCGAGGTCGCGGGCATTGGTGCCCTGCGGATTGGCGGCGAAGCCATAGTCGCCGCCGACCACGACGCGGATGCCGCGGCGGCGCATCTCGTGGTGGACACGGCACGTCGCCTCGAACTGCGGCGTCATCCGCTCGAGCCAGCGTCGTCCTTCCGCCGTATTGTCGCCGCGCAGGCTCTCCAGCCGCGAGACCGTGAGGCCGATGGCGGGGCCGGTGAAAATGCGGTCCTTGGCTGCCTCCAGGAGGTCGAGTGCCTCCTCGTCGGCGTAGTCGCAGTGATAGATCACGTCGACACCGTGACGCAGCGCGCGCTTCACCGAGTCCGAGGCGCGCGCATGGGCGGCCGCGCGCCGGCCCGCGGTGTGGGCGGCCTCGACGCCGGCCGCCACTTCGGCGTCGGTCATCATCGCGGCGACCGCGGGAGCGGACTCGGTGCCGAGTTCGCCGGAGATGTTGAGCTTGATCAGGTCGACGCCCTCGCGCAGGCAGAGCCGCGCCATGCGCCGCACCTCGTCGGGCCCGTCGACGGCAACGCCGAAACTGTCCTGATGCAGGTGCAGGCGGCGGCCGTCGCCCAGGCCGCCGGTGACGGTGAGCTCGGGGCTGGCCGCGAGCAGCCGCGGACCATCGATCACGCCCTGGTTGATGGCGTCGCGCACCGCCACGTCGAGGCGAATCTTGGCCGCCGCCGCCGAGCAGGCACTGGTGAAGCCCGCGGCTAACAGCTTGCGCGCGGCATCCATGGTGAGCAGCGCATGGTCCTCCGGCGGCAGCTCGCCAAGCCATGTGCCGCGCGGCGTGTCGACGAAGGAGAGATGGGCATGGCCCTCGACCATGCCCGGCATGAGGAATTTGCCGGCCGCATCCAGGCGTTCGGCGCCGTCGGATGAAACATTTTCGGCTTGCGGAGCGACGGCTGCGATTCGCTCGCCGTCAATAAGCACCTTGCCGGCAAAAGGCTCGGCGCCGCTGCCGTCCCATACCATCGCCCCCTCGATCAAAAGGCGCATTGTTTCCTCCGCGGGGAAGTGGTTTGTTCCGCCCCCTTAAGGGGAGCTTGAGCGTAGTAGCTTAGTGGAGGAAGCTTTGATTAATCGACGCCAATTCATCGCCGCCGGCAGCGCGGCGGGTGCACTGGGCCTGGGCGGGGCCTGGCCCGGTACGGCCTCGGCGCAGGCCCAGTTCTCGATTGCGACCGGCACGACAGGCGCCGTCTACTATCCGTTGGGCGGTGCGATGGCCAACGTCCTGAGCAAGAAGGTCTCGGGTTGGGCGGTTACCGCCGAGGCGACCGCGGGCTCGGTCGCCAACATGCACATGATCCGTGACGGCAAGGCGCAGATGGCGCTGACGCAGTGCGACACCGCCTACGATGCCATCAAGGGCCTCGACAAGTTCAAGGACAAGCCGGTCGAGTCGCGCACGCTCTGCGTCATCTATCCCAACCTGGTGCACTTCGTGACCATGGACGGCACCGGCATCAACAAGCTGTCCGACATCAAGGGCAAGCGCATCTCGACGGCTTCGCCGGTGAGCGGCTCGGAGGTGATGGCGCTGCGCATCCTCGACGAGCTCGGACTCAAGGTCAGCGACATCAAGCGCGAGCGCCTGGCGCCGGCCGAGAGCACCAACGCCATGAAGGACGGCAAGCTCGACGGCTACTTCTTCAACGGCGGGCCGCCGGTTGCGGCGATCACCGACCTGGCGGCGACGCAGGGCATCAAGATCAAGCTGATCCCCAACGCCGACCTGGTGCCGGACCTCAACAAGAAGTACGGGCCGGTCTTCGCCAAGAGCCAGATCAACGCCAAGGCCTATCCCAACCAGGATGCCGCGGTGCCCGTGATCGCCATCTGGAACATCCTGGTGGTGCCGGCTTCGATGAAGGACGACCAGGCCTACACCATCCTGAAGACGTTGTGGGACAACCACGCCGACCTTGTCGCCACCCACAAGGCCGCTGTCGACATGACGCCGGAAAACCAGAAGGAGGCCAACTCGTCGGTTCCCTTCCATCCGGGCGCGCTGAAGTTCTTTGCCGAGAAGGGCATCAAGCTGTCGTAACGACCAGGGGTACGTGTCGGGGGCTCCCCTTGAGGGGAGCCCCTTTGCATTTCGGGATGGGAAGGCGATGACGGTGCAGAACGAGCTCCTGAGTGACGAGGAGCATCGCAAGATCGAGGAACTGGTCGAGCAGGAGGAGGGCGGAGTCCACCGCTTCTCGGGATGGTGGGGCACCATCCTCATGTCGATCGCCGTGGCCATGACGCTGTTCCATCTCTATGCCGCGGCGAGCACCGTCGACCAGCAGTCGTTGCGCGAGATCCACGTCGCCTTCGCCCTGTCGCTGGTCTTCCTGCTCTTCCCCATGGTGAAGAGCTGGCGCAACCGCGTGGCCCCGTGGGACATCGTCGCCGCCGGCCTGTCGCTCGGCGTCATCTGGTACATGATGACGGGCGGCACCTGGACGAGCCTCGAAGCCTCCGACGACTTCCTCGACCGCTATGTCTCGCCGACCGGCATGGACGTCGCCGTCGGCGCCGTGCTGATCCTGCTGGTGCTGGAGGCAACGCGCCGTGCCACCGGATGGATCATGCCGGTGCTGTCGATGGTGTTCTTCGCGTATGGCCTGTGGGGCAACTACCTGCCGGCGCCGTGGACGCACAAGGGTTATCCGGTCGTCGACCTGATCGCCGAGCTCTACATGACGCTGAACGGCATCTTCGGCTCGGCGATCGACGTGTCGGCGACGCTGATCATCCTGTTCACCATCTTCGGCGCCATCCTGCAGGCCTCGGGCGCCGGCCGCTTCTTCATCGATTTTTCGCTGCTCGCCATGAGGGGGCAGCCCAACGCGGCGGGCCGCGCCGTCGTTCTGTCGTCGTTCCTGCTGGGCGGTCCGTCGGGCTCGGGCGTGGCGACCACCGTCACCATCGGCACCGTGGCCTGGCCGATCATGCGGGAGGCGGGGTACGGCAAATCGGCGGCGGGCGGCCTGCTGGCGGCGGGCGGCCTCGGCGCCATCCTGTCGCCGCCGGTGCTAGGCGCCGCGGCCTTCCTGATCGCCGAGTACCTCAAGATGTCGTACCTCGACATCGTGCGCATGGCGATCGTGCCGACGTGCCTCTACTACTTCGGCCTGCTGGTCATGACCGAGATCGATTCGCGCAAGTATCATTTGCGCGCCGTCGATCCGAAGGTCGACATCGGCATGCGCCAGCTCATCGCGCGCTACGGCTTCCACTTCTCGTCGCTGATCTCCGTCGTCGTGTTGATGGTCTGGGGCTATTCGGCGACCTATGCGGTGTTCTGGTCGATCCTGCTCGCCATCCTGGTCAGCTACCTGCGCGCCGATACGGCACTCTGGCCGCGCCGGCTGTTCCGCGCCCTGGCCGACGGTTCGATCCAGGCGCTGGGCGTGGCCGCGACCTGCGCCTGCGCCGGCATCATCGTCGGCATCATCACCAAGACCGGACTGGCGCTGAAGTTCTCCTCGATCGTCATCGATCTCGCCGGCGGCTCGATGTTCTGGACGGCGCTCTACACGGCACTGATCGTCTGGGTGGTCGGCCTCGCGGTGCCGGTGACGGCGTCCTACATCATGTGCGCCGTGATCGCGGCTCCCGCCCTGATCAAGCTCGGTGTGCCGGACTACGCCGCCCACATGTTCATCTTCTACTACGCGGTGCTCTCGGAAGTGTCGCCGCCCACGGCGTTGTCACCCTTCGCCGCCGCGACGCTGACCCGAGCCGATCCCTACGTCACCACGCTGCAGAGCTGGAAATACGCCCTGCCGGCTTTCCTGGTACCCTTCATCTTCGTGCTCGATCCGATCGGCCCGGGCCTGCTGCTGGAAGTGCCCAAGGGCATGAGCTGGGCCTGGGTGCCGTGGGTGACGCTGGGCGCGGCCGGCGGCATCCTGGCGCTGGCGGTCGCGGCGCAGGGCCATTTGTGGCGACCGTTGGGCATGCCGCAGCGCATCGCCTGCGTGCTCGCCGGCATTTCCCTCACCTTTCCCGACATCGTCGACGACTGGGTGGGCGGCATGGTTGCGGCCCGCGCGCTCGGCCTGCTGATCCTGGCCGGCGTGCTCCTCTACGAGTTCAGGCAGTCGAAATCCGTTGCCGCCAGGACGCAGCTTCCGTAGCGTTTCCTCCAACGGTCCCGCTTGAGGGCCGATAACAGGAGGAAACATGGTTGCTTCGAGGACTACGCGTCGTCGTTTTGTCGCCGGGAGCGTTGCTGCGTCGACTTTTGTTGCTGCCCCTTTTGTCCGTGGCGCCTACGCCGCGGGCAAGCTTTCGCTGGCGATGTGGGACCACTGGGTCCCCAACGCCAACAACGCCACCAAGGCTGCCGTCGACGAATGGGCCGCCAAGGAGAAGGTCGAGGTCCAGGTCGCCTTCATCACCTCGCGGGGCAACAAGCTCCTGCTGACCGGCGCCGCCGAAGCTCAGGCGAAGTCGGGTCACGACATCTTCGCCTTCTCGACCTGGCTGCCATCGCGCTACGGCAATCAGCTCGTGCCGATGAACGACGTCATGGAAGGCTTGATCAAGCAGAACGGCGCGGTCAACGCGACTGTTGAATATCTCGGCAAGGTCGACGGCAAGTGGGTGGCCGTGCCCGCCACCGTCGGCAGCCAGATCAAGGGCCCGTGCTCGCGCATCGACCTGATGAAGGAGCATGCCGGCATCGACGTGCAGGCGATGTATCCGGTGGGTGAGAAGCCCAAGGCCGACAACTGGACCTTCGACGCCTTCCTGAAGGCGGCCGAAGCCTGCAACAAGGCGGGCCATGCCTTCGGCATCGGGCTCGGCACCACGGCCGACAACGTCGATACGGCCGGCGCCATCTTCCACGGCTTCGGCGCCATGCTGGTCGACGCCAAGGGCAACGTCACGGTGAAGAGCGATCCGGTTCGCCAGGCGCTCGACTACTACAAGCGGCTGATGGCGCATCTGCCGTCCGACGTGCCGTCATGGGACGACGCCTCCAACAACAAGTGGCTGGTGTCGGGCCGCGGCGCCTTGATCATGAATCCGCCGAGCGCCTGGGCGGTGGCCAAGCGCGACGCGCCCAAGGTTGCCGAGCAGCTCTGGACACACGGCTTCGCGGCCGGTCCCAAGGGCCGCTTCGCGCCGTTCGTGCCCTACTTCTGGGGCGTCTGGAACTTCAGCAAGAACCAGGCGGCGGCCAAGAGCCTGATCGTCCATCTCTCGCAGCAGCCCGTCGTCGAGAAGATGGTCGAGGCGAGCAACGGCTACGACCTGCCGTCGTTCGCCAACTTCACCACCTTCAAGACCTGGGCCGAGGAGGGGCCGCCCAAGGGCACGCTCTATCACTATCCGAACCCGTACCAGCACCAGATCCTGTCGATCGCCGGAGCGCCTGCGCCGCACAAGATCGGCGAGCAGATCTACGTCCAGGCGCTGCAGACGCAGATGGCCGTTCGCCATTTCCGCGGCGAAGCGATGGAGAAGACGCTCGATTGGGCCGCCAACGAGCTCGAAGGCTTTACGCGTAACTAGACTACGCGCGGCGCGCCACGGTTCCCTGGCTCGCCAAAGATCACGGATGTCGTTGGGGCAACCCGCCCCGGCGCCGTTCCGTTGGCTCGGCAAGACAGCAGAAGGAGCCGAGCCATGAAATACATTCCGCTGATTGCCATCGCGGCAAGCGCCCTGGCGGTGGTGGGTTGCACCGTCGCCACCCATGAGCGCGTGGTCGAAAGGCCCGCCCCGGCGGTTTCCGAGCGCACCGTCGTCTACACCGACCCGGCGCCGGCCACGACGACGGTCTACACGCGCTAAAGCGCGATCCGGGTATCGCCGGGAAAATCTCCGGCGATACCCGCCGCGATGGCTCGGCGGCCGACGCTCGTCATTGATCGTGGCCGTTCTCGAGCACGGCATTCGCTTTCCACATTTTCGGAGTTTTGCCCATCGGCGCCCCGCAACGCTGGATGCGTATCGTGCCTGCATAAACGGGAGGGAGCCGGGTATACTCAGCGGGTACACTCAGAGCCGCTGATCGGCAGCCGGGGAGACTCGCGATGATCTATATCCTGACGCTCGTAGTATTGTCGGGCGGAAACGTCGCGATCGCTACGGCGGAGTACAACAGTGCTGCGGCCTGCGAGGCGGCCAAGGCGGTCGACGAACGGGCACTGGCCTCCGCCAACCGGCAGCCCATGGTGGTCGCGACATGCACGGCCAAGGACTAGGGAGCATTGACATGCGCTGGCTACATCTTGCCGTGGTCGTGATCTTCGCAGCGGCCATTGTCATCTTCATCGCCCAGAACCTCGAGCTGGTGACGATGTCGTTCCTGGGCTTCAGCGCCCGTACACCGCTCGCGGTGTTGATCGCGCTCGCTTATGTCCTTGGGATGGCGACGGGCGGCAGCCTTTGGGCACTGCTGAAGCGATCCTTTCAGGGATCGAAGCTCGCTGCCAGGCAATGAACGACCGCCAGGCCGAACAGCTCCGTCCACCCGAAGAGCGGCTGCACGATAGTTTGTTGGTAAGCTCGCCTTTTCCGTCGGCGGAGGATGGTGCTGCCGGACAGGATTGAACTGTCGACCTCTCCCTTACCCAGGGAGTCAAATTATATTGTGTCTCAAGAGCTTAGAAGCTTGCCCACCACTCTGCCAACTCAGACCGCCTTCGCGCCCGGGACCCATCTGAGACTTATTCCACAGCCGTTTGCACCGTTAGCTTGCTTCGACGTTCGACGGGAGAGGCGTATCCGATGCCCTTTGAGATACTCGAAGCTGGCCCCCTCTCACTGAGCGCCAAATCGATCGTCTGGAACGTCAGTTGGGTATGCATGCTCGCATTCGGTACCGGCTCGGCTCCTCATAGTCCTTCGTTCCCCGGCAGAGTGGGGCTTCTCGCTCGTGGCGAAGCTGCTGCCTATTAAAGATCAACCGCGATACCAGGCCTCTGCCCTCTTCTCGGAGCGCCCGACGCTGGCGTGGCATCGGGTCGGCGGAAGCGCTCGCCAGCACCCGGCGCAGGGAAGCTCCGAGGTTGCGCGTGCCGTCTGCCTCGGGGTCGGCCGGGTTGTCTGGAAAAGCCTCGAACATGTGATGGCCGGCCAGCGCGTCACGTTCCGTCATTGTGGCGGTCAAGTACGCACGGTTGGCGTCGAGGATGCGCAGATCGCAGCTGAGCAGCAGGTACGGGTTGCTGCTTGCTCCAAACACTGCCGCATAATCGAGAGCAGGATGTCTGGTCATGGCGCCCCATAGATTGGGCCGCCCCCGGCTGCGGCGCAAGTGACGGGCCAAGGCCATTTAGTGCGAAGTATGCCCCCGGTTTGGGAACCCAGGGCCGAGGGACGTAGTTATGTTTCGTTGGTCTCACCTGGTGCGCGCGGAGTGGGCACCACAGGCCTTGGTCTGGCCGCTCTTCCCAAAATAAGCCGCCCGAGCACGCAATGTAGTTGGCCGGCGTACGGCAGCGAGGTTGTCGATTGGCTTCCACTCTGTCTTCCTTCCCAGGTATGCGTGAAGGCGCAAACGGCGTGTCATTGACCGCCGAGGGACGAAGAGTGCCGGTTGAGCAGCGGTCGGCGTTCAAACCCGATGCCGAGGACGAGGACGCCGCGCCGCGGCTCGACATCCGAGCGCGACGTTTGCCGTTTCAGCGGCGCGGGGTCTTCCGATGAGCCCATCGGCTGGCGATTGCAGTTCCAGGGACGGCCCCGGCCTCTATGGCAAAGCTGTGTAGCCTCGGGATGTCACGCAGGTCCGGCTGAAACCTCAATAGGCTTGGCACATCGCTACGCACGAGCTGACGATGCCAGACGTAGAACCCAGCAAGAGCAACTGCGATGGTCGTAACAGGAAGAATAAGGATCAGCATCGGCACCCTCACAAGGACCCGCGAATGTGTCGGAAATGAATTGGAGTCAATCCATAGGGATTGATCGCGAGATCAGTCAGAGCGCTTTGTGTTGTGCCGATTGGGAGCGCGTCCTTTGGCTCGGCGAGATGGCCGTCGCCTAGTCCCGTACCGCCCGCCTGCCTGAGGCCTATGTCGAATGCGGCGGCGAACACTTTAAATCCGCGTCGACCACCTGGGCGGCCGAGAGCGTCGCCTGCCTTCGTGGCCAGCAGCCCCGAGTGACCTAGGGGATACAGCCTAGTCCGCCCCAAACAGCTCCCGAGTCACCCGCACTCACGCGCCTGGCAGAAGAGGCGCTGGCAGGTAGCGGCTGGGTGCACGAGATCAAGTATGACGGCTATCGCATGCATGCCCGGATCGACGGCGGCAAGGCGACGCTCCTCACCCGTACCGGGCTCGATTGGTCCCACCGCTACCGGCGCACGATCGAGGCACTTGGCGCGCTGAAGGTGAAGTCGGCCTACATCGATGGCGAACTCTGCGCCCTGAACGCTGATGGCGCTCCGGTTTTCAACCGCCTCCAATCCGCCATGGATGAGGGCCGAGCCGATCAGCTCGTCTTCTTTGCCTTCGATCTGCTGTTCATCGACGGCGATGATATTGCTTCGCTGCTGCTGGTCGAGCGCAAGGCCCGCCTGCAACGCCTCTTCAAGCAGGAGATTGCGGGGCTGCGCTACAGCGAGCACGTCGGACGCATGCTCTACGCCGGCCGCGCCGGCACCGGCATCAGCGACAAGGAGCTGATGCGGCTAGCGGGCGTGCTGAAGCCACTGGCGGTGGCCAGGATGCCACGCGCCGAGCCGCCGCCGCGCGAAAGCCGATTCGGCTCGCCTCTCAAGCTGTCGCGAGTGCACTGGGTGAAGCCCGAGCTGGTCGTCGAGGTCACCCACCTGACCTGGACCGACGACAATCTCTTGCGTCAGGTCTCATACCAGGGGCAGCGGGAAGACAAGCCCGCAAGGCAGGTCGTGCGCCCGGTGCCGCATCCGCTGTGACCGCAAGCGCGGGGGCGAATCTCTCGGAACGGACACTATCTGACCATCCGCGTGGTGTTCGCCAGAAGCAGCCAAGAGCGGTTCAGCGTCGCGCGAGATTTGGCGATGGCACGATCGTTTTCTGTCTTGGCCTGGGATACCTGTTGGCGAAACACGGCCCGAGCTTTCAAGAATTCTGAACAGAGTGCCTCGGATCGCCGTAGTTCTGTAGATGGATCGGAGTCTATCTCGTCTGGGGTGCCGGAGTCGCCCGCATCCTCCTTGGCGGGGTCAGGCACCGGATCCGGCTGCGGAATCCCGAGTTGACGTGCCAACGGTATAGCGCGTTCGAGAAGCCCGTCGATCAAGGATGGTGACCTCTGAAGAAGCAGCGACCGGCTTACCTGCCTGTAGTGCTGGCGGCCAAGCGGCGTCAGACGCCAGCCGTCCTTGAAGCGCTCCACCAACTTGAACTGGACAAGTCGGTGCGCCAATCTCGCATCTACCCTCAGGGATTGGTTGGCGATTCGGCGCAGCTCAATCTCTTCTTCCCGCGTGAGCTTACGCATGGGCACGCGCCTCGCCTTGTCGTGAGCGGAGCGCGGGACATTCTTGCCGATGTCGCCGTCACTCAGCCGCCGACGCTCATGGGTGACAATCGGCAATGGAAGGACTACGCACGCTATCGGACGAGGTCGCAAGGCCCATCAGGTCCCTTTTGAGGTACCGACATGGGGGGTGAGCAGGGCTACACTGCAGGAGGGGGCCGAAACGCTCGATCGTTGCCTTCAACCGCTGACTCCCGGAACGCGATCCAGGCCGGAACGTTTGTCGTTCATGGTGCTGAACCTTAGCGATTTGGATCTCGACATGCTTCGCAAGCTCGCAAACGGTGAGACCGTATCGCTGTCCTCACATCTCAGGCTGCGGCTCGAGCTGGCTGGATTGATACGGGATGGTGCTCGCGGCATCGCTCTGACGCAGGAAGGCCGCCGTCGAGCCAGCGAAAGACCTCGGCCTATCGCTTCCGGGACGACGAAGCCGGCGATCAGGGTCACGCTGGATCCCCGGGGCCGGCGCCTCCCTTATCAGCGCAAATCGATTTTTTAAAGCTGCGAGGTGTCGGCTACAAGGACCGCATAGCGTTGCTGGCCGAGCGGTGTCAGCCTCCAAGCCAGACCATCCCTTTTCGATCAGGCCCAGGTCCATCAAACGGCGCAGGTGCGACTCCTCCAACCGATCCGCACTGTCGCCCCCGACCTTGCGTAGTGCCGTCTCTTCGTGGCGGCTGAGCGGTGCGAGAATACCCCTCATCAGGCCCTCCTCTAGCCGAGGGCGAGCTAGGGACTCGACAAACGTCGAACAAGTGCAGCGTTCATCCGTACCACCAATTCACCACTGGAATTTGAAGCTGTCGCCAGCCGGATCGATGTGCAACTTCTGCGCATTCAAGCGTTGCGGGGTCCGTGAGCGATTCTCCGTTCAATATCCCGCTGATGTCGGCCGATTCGTTGTTGGAGCTTGCCGCGGAGGCTCTGGCAAAGGCGGAGACGATGCGCGATGCAAACGCCAAGCAAACCATGCTCACCGTCGCGGCCATGTACCAGAAAATGGCAGAGCGAGCGCGACAGCGAGAGTCCTGATGCGCGGGTGGCGGCCCAGTCCCTCGACAGATGCAACACTGGGCCGCTCGAGAGGGGCGCGTCTGGCTGACAGCCTGAAGCCCGACCACCCCATGGTTTGGGGATGGGTTTGTCAATTGCGGACCGGCCTTTCTGTCGAGGAACTGAAATGGCAGACGACCCAAGGGACATCGAAGCGGCTATCCTCGAGGCCGATGTCTTTGAGTTCAACCATCCAGACGGGACGACCGTCCGACTGACCGTCACGCTGCTGGATATCCAAAACGACGCGGTCCCGATGTCGAGAGAAGCCCGGGATCACGGTGCCCAGGCTTTCGGCATGCTGTTCTTCGAATCCGCCTCCGTGACGTGTCCAAAGGAAGCGGTGGTCTGGGAACGCTTCGACGACGGTTTGCAAATTGCGCCGACAGACGACGAGGCCCACCTGCTCGATGAAACTGTGCTGAAGGCCATGTGCCTGCGGGCGCTCGCAACGTTCCTCGCAGACACGGCGGAGAAGGACCCCAAGTATGCCTGGCTGGCACCTCCGCGCCTGCATTGACGCTTGCCGGCAATGTCCGAAGGGCGGAGAGGAACGACTCCGGCTGTATTGGCGTTGCCGCTGCAGTCGGAAGAGCTGACCATGGGAGCACGCAGGAAAGTCGCGAAGAAGAAACCAGCACGCCGCAAGGCTGCGAAGCGAGAGCTGATCGATACCGGCAGGAACAACCTCTATGTGCGCCGCAATCGCCGCGGCATGTCGTTCAAGGAAGTGGAGGACGTCGGCCGGTCGCTGGCGCAGGACCGGCGTCGCAAGGCGAAGACGGTCGCCAAGCGCGGCCAGGGCGATCGCGGAGACCGCAAGCGAACGGCGTAGTTGTCTCGGCAGGCGGCGGCCGGAACTATCGCAGGATTCCAGTCGGACAGCTCCTGGTGTGCGGTGCCGGGGAATGCGAGCTCAGGGACGTCACCAGCCTGGATGGCGTCGCCGGAGAAATCACCTGTCCTGTAAGCGCCGGCAGCGGCGCCTTCCTCGAGGCCGACAAGACGCCGGTCCAATGCACCGACTGCAAAGG
>JAEZHS010000474.1 GCA_023436825.1 Pseudomonadota bacterium
TGGGCGGCTGGAACTGCTACTACAAGCCGCCCGGGCCCAAGACCATGGGCATCGGATGGCATGACTTCACTCAGCACGCTGCTGGCTTCCTCCTCGCGCGACGGCAAGCCGGACATGTGTGAATCCCTTAGCCCTTTGGGGGAGAGGAGGATGAGAGGAGCTTGATGCTGGGCGAGGAATATTATCTCACGGGGCCTGCGGCTCCGGACTCTGCGGCTCGGCCTTAGGCGCCGTCTTTGGCTTCTTGCCCTTGCGGCGCCATTCCTCGAAGCGCTGTAGCACCGTGAAAAACGACGGCACGAACAGCACGGCGAGACAGGTCGAGGCGATCATGCCGCTGAACACCGCCAGCCCGAGCGAGATCCGTGAATTGGCGCCGGCGCCGGTCGCCGTCACCAGGGGCACGACGCCCAGGATGAAGGCGAACGATGTCATCAGGATGGGCCGGAAGCGCGTGCGGGCGGCTTCGACCGCCGCTTCGACGATGTCCTTGCCGTCGATCAGGCGGCGCTCGCGCGCGACCTCGACGATCAGGATCGCGTTCTTGGCGCTGAGCGCGATCAGCAGCATCAGGCCGATCTGGGTGTAGAGGTTGTTGGGCAGGCCCAGCGAGCCCAGCGCGATCGCCGGACCGACCAACGACAACGGCACGGCGAAGATCACCGCCAGCGGCAGGATCCAGCTTTCGTACTGTCCGGCGAGACAGAGATAGACCAGCAGGATGGCGAGCGCGAACACGTAGGTGAGCTGGCTGCCGACCAGGTTTTCCTGGTACGACATCGCCGTCCATTCATAGCCGGTACCCGGCGGCAGGACCGCGTTGGAGATCTGGTCCATCAGCTGGATGCCCTCGCCGGAGCTGAAGCCCGGCGCCGGCGTGCCGACGATCGAAGCCGATGGATAGAGGTTGTAGAGGCTGACGATCGGCGGACCCGACGCTTCGTGCAGCTCGGCCAGCGCGCCGATCGGCACCATCTTGCCTTCGATGTTGCGGACCTGCAGCTTCAGGATGTCCTCGGCTTTGGTGCGGTATTGCGATTCGGCCTGCTGGAAGACCATCAGGGTCAGGCCGAACTTGTTGAAGCGGTTGACGTAGGCCGAGCCGAGGTACGAGGACAGCGTGGTGAACACGTCGCCGATCGACACTTTGAGCGTCTCGGCCTTCGAGCGGTCGACGTCGACTCGTATGTGCGGCGCGCCAGCGCGGAAGGACGTCACGATGTTGGTGAGCGCCGACTGCGTGCTGGCGTTGCGGATCAGGTTGTCGGTGGCGTTCTGGAGCTTGACGTAATCGAAGCTTCCGTCCTTCTGCTCGACCTGGAGCGCGAAGCCGCCGGCATTGCCGACGCCCTGGATGGCGGGCGGAACGAGCGGGAAGCCGTGGCCGTCCTGCAGCGTCCTGAGCTGCCCGCCGATATGCATGACGATCGAGCGCAGATCCTGGTTCGGCTCCTTGAGGCGGACGCCCCAGTCCTTGAGGATCACGTAGGCGACGCCGCCGTTGGCCAGCATCGAGTTGCTGTCGAGCACCGACATGCCGCTCAACGCCACGACCTTGTCGACGCCGGGCGTCGCCATGGCGATCTTGGTGACTTCCTCCATCGCCGCATTGGTGCGCTCCAGCGAGGCGCCGTCGGGCAGCTGCAGGCCGATCAGCATGTAGCCCTGGTCCTCGTTGGGGATGAACGCCGTCGGCAGGCGCGCCACGCCCCAGCCGCCCAGGCCGGCGATGATGAAGGCGATGATCATCATCACGACGCTGCGATGGGCCATCGCGCTGATCAGCCAAGCGTAGGCATCCTCGAGCTTGCCGTAGACCCTGTTGAAGCCGCGGAAGAAGATGTTGCGCTGCTCCGGCGGCACGGTTGGCCTGAGCCACAGGGCGCATTGGGTCGGCTTCAGCGTCGCCGCGTTGACCGCGCTGATGAAGGCCGTGGCGGCGATCACCAGCGCGAACTGGGCGAACATCTGGCCGGTCAGGCCGGGCACGAAGGCGGCCGGCAGGAACACCGACATCAGCACCAGCGTGATGCCGATCACCGGGCCGAACAGCTCTTTCATCGCCTTGATGGCGGCATCGTGGGGCGTCATGCCGCGCTCGATGTGGTGGGCGACGCCTTCGACGATCACGATGGCGTCGTCGACCACGATGCCGATCGCCAGCACGATGCCGAACAGGGTCGTGGTATTGACGGTGAAGCCGAGCGCCGCCATGGCGGCGAAGGCGCCGATGATCGTCACCGGGATGGTCGTCGCCGGCACCAGCATGGCGCGCCAGTCCTGCAGGAACAGCACGATCACGATCAGCACCAGGACGCCCGCCTCGATCAGGGTGACGAAGACCTCCTTGATCGAGGCGTTGACGAAGCGCGTCGTGTCGAACGGCACCTCGTAGGCCAGGCCCTTGGGGAAGGCCTTGCTGAGTTCCGCCATCTTGGCGTTGACGCGCTTGGCCACGTCGAGTGCGTTGGCCTCCGGGAGCTGATAGATGGCGATGCCGGCGTTCGGCCTGCCGTTCAGCTTGGAGGTCATCGTGTAGGTCTGGGCGCCGAGCTCGACCCGTCCGATGTCCTTCAGCCGGAGGATGCGTCCGCCGCTGCCCTGCTCCGACTTGACGACGATATTACCGAATTCCTCGGGGGTGCTGAGACGGCCCTGGATGTCGACCGTGAACTGGAAGTCCTGGCCCTTGGGTGCCGGCGGCGCGCCGACCTGGCCCGCCGTGACGGGCTGGCTCTGCTCCTGGATGGTCTTGCTCACCTCCGCCGGCGTCAGCCCGTAGGTGTAGAGCTTCTGCGGGTCGAGCCAGACGCGCATCGAGTATTCACCGATGCCCAGGACCTGTGTGTTGCCGACGCCGGGCAGGCGCGACAGCTCGTTGACCAGGTTGATGGTGGCGTAGTTCGCCATGTAGAGGCTGTCGAAGGTCGAGTCCGGCGAGTTGAGCGACACGATCTGCAGGATCGAAGTCGATTTCTTCTGCACGGTCACGCCTTGCGCCTGGACGGGCACGGGCAGCGAGGCGAGCGCCGCACTCACCTTGTTCTGCACCAGCACCTGCGCGAAATCGAGGTTGGTGCCGATCTCGAAGGTGACGGTGAGCGTGTAGGTGCCGGCATCCGTGCTGTACGACTGCATGTAGATCATGCCTTCGACGCCGTTGACCTGCAGCTCGATGGGCAGGGCCACGTTGTCGACCACGGTCTTGGCGCTGGCGCCCGGATAGGTCGTCGTCACCTGGACGGTGGGCGGCACGATGTTGGGGTACTGCGCGACCGGCAGGGTGATCAGCGCCACGGCGCCCAGGATCACGATGACGATCGCCAGCACATTGGCCAGCACCGGTCGGTTGATGAAGAACTCGGAAATCATGAGCGCGGCCCGGCGGCTACTTGGTCGTCGTGATGTTGGCGCCGGGCGGCGGCGGCGGGATGGTCTCCTGCTTCGGGACGACCTTGCCGCCGGGCACCGCCTGGCCGTTGGTGCTCAGCACGACGCGGTCGTCGGGGCTGAGACCCTCCATGACCACGCGCAGCCCGCCGACCAGAAGCTGACCCGTCTTGATGCGCTTCTGCTCGACGACATTGTCCTTGTTGACGACGAGCGCATACTTGCCGGCCTGGTCCTCGGCGATCACCCGATTGGGGATCAGGAGCACGGCCTTCGAGCCCAGGCCCATCGGCAGCCTGATGCGGGCGAAGAAGCCCGGGATCAGGTCGCGATTGGGGTTCTTGAACAGGCCGCGCACCAGGATGGTGCCGGTCTGCGCATCGATCTCGGGCGCTACGTAGTTCAGGAAGCCGGGGTGCGGGTAGCCCTCCTCGTTCATCAGGCCGATATCGAGGGGGATCTTGCCCAGCTCCTCGACGGTGAGGCGCCGATCGGCGAGATTCTGGCGGATCTTCAGGACATCCTGCTCGCTCACGTTGAACTCGACATAGATCGGGTCGAGCTGGACGATGGTGGCGAGCTTGGTCGCCTTGCCGTTGCCGACCAGTTCGCCGACCGACACCAGGTGCTTGGACACGATGCCGTCGAACGGCGCCTGCACCGTCGTATAGCCGAGGTTGGTCTGGGCGATGGTGAGGTTGCCCTCGGCGTTCTCGACATTGGCCCGGTCGCTGTCGCGCTTGGCCTTGGCCTGGTCGTAGGTGTTCTGCGCGGTGACGTTCTGGCGCAGCAGGGTTTCCTGGCGGGTGAACTCGGCTTCGGATTGCACGAGCTTGGCCTTCGCTGCGTCGAGCTGGGCCTCGGCCTCCTTGACCTGGGCCTTGTACATCGTCTGTTCGATGACGAAGAGCGTGTCGCCCTTGTTCATGACCGAGCCGTCGACGTAGTTCTGCGAGGTCAGGAAGCCTTCGACGCGGGCCACCAGGTCGACCGTCGCGAAGGCCACCGTGTTGCCCGTCAGTTCCTCGTAGGGGATGACGTTCTGCTGGAGCGGGACGGCGACGCTGATTTCTGGCGGTGGCGGGGGCTGGAACTTGTTCTCGGGCTTGCAGCTGGCCATTAAGACGGCCAGCACAGGCAGCAGGATCAGGCTGCGGTTCATGTTCCGACGACGCTCCCCCGCAATGACGGTGCAAAATCGTTACCGCATCCCGACCCGGAACGCCACCGCATCGCGATCACGCAAACGGGAAGGGCGAGCGAATCGCCTGATATGGCTGGTCTGTGTCCTACCGCGCTGTCGCGCCGCGGAGAAGGCAGGCTGAAGGGAAATCGGGGCGAAGGTTCAATGCAATTTGTGTTGCGGTACTGGGACAGAGGAGAAGCAGCGTGCCTGCTCCCTGTGGAGTGGACACGCTCACGTTCTTCTGCGCGCGGCCTCGCTCGCCGGCCAGGCGCCGGACATCACGCGTCAGCTTTGCCGATCCTTCGCTGGCGATCGTCGTTGCCTATGCCTATATCGGTCTGTCAGCGCGGGTAGGGAGTTAGCGTGCAGCGACGCTCTTTCATTGGCGGGGTCCTTTCCGGCCTTCTTTGCGAACCGGCCTTCGCCGCCGACCCGATTCCCGCGATGCAGGAAACCCCGCTGTTCGCCGACAGGGTGAGATCCGGTGCGCTGCCGCCGGTCGCCCAACGCATTCCCGGCCAGCCGCGGATCGTACGGCGGTTTGCCGGCGATGACGGTCCTGGCCGCCAGGGCGGCCAGCTCGACATGCTGATTTCGAGTACGCGGGAGACCGCGTTGATGACGGTCTACAGCTACACGCGGCTGATCGTCTATGACGGCAAGTTCAAGCTCCATCCCGATATCCTGGAAAGCTACGACGTCAGCGAAGGCCGCGTCTTCACCTTCAGGCTGAGGGCCGGACACAAATGGTCCGACGGCCATGCCTTCACCACCGAGGATTTCCGCTTCTTCTGGGAGGACGTCGCCAACAACCGGGAGCTCTCGCCCTCCGGGCCGCCGATCGAGCTTCTGGTCGACGACCAGCCGCCGACGGTGGAGATCGTCGACGAGCGCACGATCAGGTACGGCTGGCAGAGGCCCAATCCCTACTTCATCGAAAGCCAGGCGCGCGCGGCGCCGCTCTTCCTGTTCCGGCCGGCCCACTATCTCAGGAAGTTCCACGCGAAATACACCACCCCGGCCGAGATCACGCGGCAGGCAAGAGGCGGCGAGGCGGCCGGGAGCTGGGTGCAGATCTTCCGCCGCGCGGACGCGATGTACAGTAACGACAACGTCGACCTTCCCAGCCTCAATCCCTGGATCGCTACGACCAATCCGCCGGCGCAACGCTTCGTCTTCGTGCGCAATCCGTTCTATCACCGGATCGACGAGAGCGGCCGCCAGCTGCCCTATGTCGACCGTGTCATCTTCAGCGTGGCGGCGGCCAACCTGATCCCGGCCAAGGCCGGACTCGGCGAATCCGATCTGCAGTCGCGCTATCTCAACATGCGCGACTACACCTTCCTGAAGAAGAGCACCAAGGACTCCGGTGCCGAGGTGCGGCTGTGGGAGGTCGGGTCGGGCTCGCAGGTCGCGCTCTATCCCAATCTCAATGCCAACGATGCGCAGTGGCGCGGGCTCTTCCGCGACGTGCGCTTCCGCCGGGCGCTGTCGATCGCCATCGACCGGGAGGAGCTCAACCAGGTCGCCTTCATCGGGCTGGCGACGCCGTCGAACAACACGATCATGCCGAGATCTCCGCTGTTCAGGCCCGAGTATGCGACCAGGTGGGCCGAGTACGATTCCGCGGCCGCCAACAAGCTTTTGGACGACATCGGTCTCACCAAGCGGCGCAGCGACGGCATTCGGCTGCTGCCGGACGGACGTCCGGCGATCATCATCGTCGAGAACCAGCGCGAACAGACGGAGGAGGCGGACGTCCTGCAGCTGATCGCCGACCACTGGAAGAAGATCGGCATCAAGATACTGGTGAAGCCGCAGACGCTCGAGAACTTTCGCCTGCGCAACCTGTCCGGCGAGGCCCTGATGATGGCCTATTCCGGCGTCGTCACGGCCGCGCCGACCGCGAACACCAGCCCTCGCGAATTCGCCCCGACGATGCGCGGTGGCCTGCAATGGCCGAAATGGGGTTTGTTCGTCGAGTCCAACGGCAAGCAGGGCGAGAAGTGCGACTTCGAGCCAGCCTGCCGCCTGCTCGACTATGTCGAGGAGTGGGAGAATTCGATCGACGAGGAAGGTCGCCGGCGCGCCTGGGAGAAGATCCTGCAGACCAATACCGACGAGGTGTTCTCGATCGGCACCGTGAACGGCGTGCGCCAGCCGGTCGTGGTCGGCCCCAAGGTCCGCAACGTGCCGAAGGAGGGCTACTACGCCTGGGATCCCGGCGGGTACATCGGGCTCTACCAGCCCGATACGTTCTGGGTCGCGTCATAAACCAGGCAGTCGCCGCGCGAGCGGCATCCTGCCGCCGCTTGTGTCCTCACTGGGAAGAACTGACTGCTGCCTTCACTGGCGGCGGCCTCGCAATTGAGTCATTGTAGCCAGGTTGCAGGCTCTGGCGATTCTGCGCCGGCGACCATCGAGCGCGAACCCCGTCGCGGCCGAGGAGCGGACATGAGCACCGACTACACTGGCGGAAAAGAGCGCCGTCACACGGCCGAAATCTTTCGCGACAACTGGCTCTGGCTGGTGCTGCTGGGGGCAGTGCTGATCCTGGCGGGTGCGCTCGCCATCCTGATCCCGGCCGTCTCCGAGATCCCGGCCAGCAAGATCCTGGGCAGCGTGCTGGTCATCAGCGGTCTCGTCCAGGTGATGCAATCGGCCAAGATGCTGAACTGGATCGGCTTCATCTGGCATCTGATGCTGGGTGTCCTGGCGACGATCGGCGGCGCCTTGATCTACATGGATCCGTTTGCCGGCGTGGTGGCGATCACGCTCCTGATCGCCGTCATCTTCGCCGTCCACGGCCTGACGCAGATCGCCTTCGCCATCAGGGTGCGCAGCCAGGCGGGCTGGCACTGGTTCCTGGTATCGGGCTTGATAGCGCTGATCGTGAGCGGGCTTCTGGTGGCGAAGCTGCCCTACAGCCATTCCTTCACGCCAGCCACGGTCGCGGGCGTGTCGTTGCTGTTCGCCGGCTGCGCCTACGTCGCCATCGCACTGGCCTCGCGGAAAGCTGCCAGCTCGACCTGACACTACATTGGGACACCCGGCATAGCCGTGGGACTTGGCGTCAATACGTTGACGACAGTCCTTCATAGAATGCGTGGCGGGCGAAACCGGAGGGTTCCATGGCCGTCTCCGACCAGGCTTCAAGCGCCGGCACCGAGCCATTGCGCGCCAAGAGCGGTTGGATCGTGGCGCTGGGCATCGTGTACCTGATCGCCGGCGCCGTCGCGCTGTCGAGCGTCGCCATGGCCACCGTGATCAGCGTCTTTCTCGTCGGCATCATGATGGTCGTCTCGGGCATTGCGGAGGTCATCAACGCCCTGCAGGTGAAGTCATGGGGCAAATTCGTCCTCTGGCTGTTGTTGGGCGCGCTCTATGTCGTGGCCGGCATCCTGACATTTGAGAATCCGTTGCTCGCGGCCAAGCTGCTGACGCTGCTGCTCGGCGCCTCGTTGATCGCCTCCGGTGTCGTCAAGATCGTGCTCGCCTTCAACATGAAGGCGGGCTCGTCCTGGGTCGTCGTGGTGCTGGCTGGCCTCGTCACCGTGTTCGTCGGCGCGGTGATTGTGGCGCGGTGGCCGGTCAACAGCCTCTACATCCTCGGCATCTTCCTCGCCGTCGATCTCATCTTCACGGGAGTCGGCTGGATCTCGGTCGGTCTCGGCTTGAAGCCCCGTTCATAGGAGGTGACGCGATGACTGGATCACTGACTGCATTGTCGCTCTGCCTGGCCGGCATGATGCTGGCGCCGGCCGTGCTGGCCCAGAGCAAGAGCTCGGTCGAAGTGACGGCGACAACGGGCTCGCCGGAGTTCCGCGATCCCAAGACCGGCCAGGTCTGGACGCCCGAGACGGTCGGCCAGGACGGCCGGCCGATCGGTCCCGAGGATGCCGCCTTCGATCCGCGCACCCAGACGTCACCCATGCAGGCGGTGCTGCAGAAGGCGACGGCAAGGCCGGTCGGCTCGGTGCCGATCACCGCCGGACCCACGGTGCCGATCGTCGTCATGGAGAACCCGACCCTACGCGCCATTCCGGGCCAGCGCTGGCAGGTGGTGATGTACCTGAACAACAACAGCGGCAACACGATCAACCCGGTCGTCGATTGCAACTTCACCAACGCCGGCAAGCCGGTCACCAACACGCGCGCCCAGGTCACGCAGATCGGGCCGGGCGTGCGCGCCGGCATCGTCGTCATGGGGCCGCGCACCAACTTCTTCGTCGACAAGGCGGCGTGCCAGGTGGCCTCGCCATAAGCCGCCTCATCTGCTTCAGGGGCAGCACCGCCGAAAGATGACGGACAGGTTGTTCGCCGGCATTTCGACGATCTCCGGTGCAACAAAGCCCTCGGCCGCGGCGAGCTTGGCAACAGCTTCGAGGTCGCGGATGCCCCAGGCGGGATGGCGTCGCCTGAGGTCGCGGTCGAATGCCTCGTTGCTCGGCGCGGTGTGCCGGCCGTCGCGGCGAAAAGGACCGTAGAGATAAAGAAGGC
>JAEZHS010000400.1 GCA_023436825.1 Pseudomonadota bacterium
CCGGCGCCGCTCGGCACCATGACGCGGCGGATGCCGAGCTTCTCGGCCAGCCGCGCGGCATGGATGGGGGCGGCGCCGCCGAAGGCGATCATGGTGCGGTCCTGCAGTTCCTTGCCGCGCTCGACGGCATGGACGCGCGCGGCGTTGGCCATGTTCTCCTCGACGATCTCGCTGACGCCGAAGGCCGCATCGATGCGCTTCAGGCCGAGCGGCGTGCCGACCGACTTGTCGACGGCATTGCCCGCCTTGTCGGGCGAGAGCTTGATCGAGCCGCCGGCGAAGTAGCCAGGATCGATACGGCCCAGCACCACGTCGGCATCGGTCACGGTAGGCTCGGCGCCGCCGCGACCGTAGCTCGCGGGGCCGGGCTCGGCGCCGGCGCTCTCGGGGCCGACATTGACGCGGGAGAGCGAATCGACCGAGGCGATCGAGCCGCCGCCAGCGCCGATCTCGACCATCTCGATGACCGGGATGCGCAGCGGCAGGCCGCTGCCCTTGAGGAAGCGGTACTGTCGCGCGACCTCGAAGAAGCGCGAATGCTGCGGCTCGCCGTTGTCGATGAGGCAGATCTTGGCCGTGGTGCCGCCCATGTCGAACGACAGCACCTTGTCGAGGCCGCATTGGCGGGCCAACGCCGCGGCGAGGATGGCGCCGCCGGCCGGGCCGGATTCGACCAGGCGGATCGGGAACTTGCGGGCGGTCTCGAGGGCAGCCAGCCCACCGCCCGAGGTGATGAGGAAGAGGGGGCAGCCCACGCCCTTCTTGCGCAGCGCCTCGTCGAGGCGGCCGAGATAGCGGTCCATCACCGGCTGGACGTAGGCGTTGGCCACCGCAGTCGACCAGCGCTCATATTCGCGGATCTCGGGCGAGACCTCGCTGGACAGCGTGATCGACACGCCGGGCAGCAGCTCGGCGAGAATGTCGCGCGTGCGCCGCTCGTGCTTGCCATCGAGATAGGCGTGCATGTAGCCGACCGCGATCGCCTCGATGCCCTGAGCCTTCAGCTTGGGCGCCAGCGCCCGCACCGCCGCCTCGTCGAGCGGGACGAGCACGTTGCCGCGGCCGTCCATGCGCTCGGCCACGCCGAAGCGCAGTTCGCGCGGCACCAGCGGCGGCGGCTTCTGCATGAAGATGTCGTACTGCTCGAAGCGGTGCTCGAAGGCGATCTCGATGGAATCGCGGAAGCCCTCGGTGACGATCAGCGCCGTCCTGGCGCCCTTGCGTTCGATGATGGCGTTGGTTGCGAGCGTCGTGCCGTGGATGATCAGGCCGAGGTCCGACGGCTTCAGCCCGGAGAGCTTCAGGATCTCCTCGACGCCGGTCAGCACGCCTTCCTCGGGCGCGCGCGGCGTGGTCAGCACTTTCACGCTTTCGCGCTTGCCGCCCCACTCCAGCGCCAGATCGGTGAAGGTGCCGCCGATGTCGACGGCCAGTCTCGCCTTGTCCTTGGCCTTTTCCATGTCCTATGCCGCTGTTTCGTGAATGTTGCCGCCGAGATAGGCCTGGCGAATGCGCGGATCGGTACGCACTTCCTCCGCCGGGCCTTCCATGAAAAGCCGGCCCTGTTCCATGACCAGGGCACGATCGGAGATCAGGAGAGCACCGCGCACGTTCTGCTCGACCACCAGCACGGTGACGCCGTGCTGGGCGATGCGCTGCACGGTGGTGAAAACGTCGCCCTGCATCTTGGGTGACAGCCCGAGCGAGGGCTCGTCGAGCAGCAACAAGGTCGGCTCGACCAGCAGCACCATGGCCATTTCCAGGACCTGCTGCTCGCCGCCCGACAGGTTGCCGGCGTCGGTGCGCCACTTCTGGCGCAGCATGGGAAACAGGCCGGTGACGCGGTCGATGGCGGCGTCGTGCACGGCCTTTGGCAGGGTGTAGCAGCCCATCTTGAGGTTCTCGCCGACCGACATTGCCGGGAAGTTGCAACGGCCCTGCGGCACGAAGCCGATGCCGCGCTTCAGGCGCTCCCACGGCGGCAGGCGCTCGACGGCCTCGTTCTTGAAAACGATCTGTCCGGAGAAGAACCGGTTGGTGCCGTAGATGGCGCGCAGCAGCGTCGACTTGCCGGCGCCGTTGCCGCCGATCAGTGTCGTGATGGTGCCGGTCTGCAGGCGGGCCGAGAACTCGCGCACGATAGGGTTGTCGCCGTAGCCCGCCGTCACCGAGACCAGTTCGAGCGCGGGCCTGGTCGTGAGAGGGGTGGTCATGCGGCGCCCCGCATCTCGGCCTCGGCCATCTCCGGCGTCATGCCGAGATAGGCTTCGAGCACGCGCGGATCGGTATGGATCTCCTTGGCCGTGCCTTCGGCCAGCTTGTTGCCCTGGTCGAGGACGATCACGCGATGGCAGAGGTTGGTGATGAACTCGACATTGTGCTCGACGATCAGGAAGGTCTCGCCGGCGCGGTTGAGCTCGGCCAGCGCCACCTCGATCTCGCGAATGCGACTTGGATTGACGCCGGCCACCGGCTCGTCGAGCACGACGATCTTGGGATGCGGCATCAGGGCGGCGGCGAGCGCCACCAGCTTCTTCTGGCCGTAGGACAGGATGCCGGTCTCGATCTCCCAGTAGCGTTTGAGCCCGATCAGCTCGACCAGCTCGCGCGCCCGCGCCTCGGCCTTGTCGACGGCCTGGCGATAGCGCCGGGTGCGCAAGATCTCGTCGATCCAGGTGGCGGGATCGAACTGCTGGGCGGCGATGGCGAGATTGTCGCGCAGGCTCAGCCGCTCGTAGATGCGCACCGTCTGGAAGGTGCGCATCAGGCCGGCGCGGGCGATGTGATGGGCGGGCCGGCCGGAGATGTCCTGGCCGCCGAGCACGATCTTGCCGCCGTCGCGTTGCTGGAAGCCCGAGATGCAGTCGATCGCCGTGCTCTTGCCCGAGCCGTTGGGGCCGATCAAGCCGGTGACGCTGCCGGCCTCGACGGCAAACGACACGCCGTCCAGCGCGTGCACGCCGGCATAGGACTTGCGCAGCTCGGTGATTTCGAGGATGGCGCTCATCGCAGCTGCTCGCGCATGCGGGCGATCCGGCGCTCGCGCAGCCAGCCCGCCACGCCCGACGGCATGACGAACATGGCGACCACCAGGATCACGCCGTAGATGATCATGCGGAAGTCGGCCGAGAAGCGCAGCACTTCGGGTAGGGCCGACAGCGCGATGCCGGCCGCGACCACGCCCCAGAAGCTGCCCGCCCCGCCGATGATCACGATGATCAGGAACGTCTGCATGTAATAGAAGTCGAGGAACAGCGGGTCGATGATGCCGAGATGGAAGGTGTAGACGCCGCCCGCCGCGCCGGTGACCGCCGCGCTGATGGCGAAGGCCGAAAGCTTGTAGGGCATGGGCGAGATGCCCTGGGCGCGCACCAATGGCTCGTTCTGCTTGATGGCGACCAGGGTACGGCCGATGCGCGAGCTGCAGAGCGCATAGAGGAAGCCCAGCATCGCCACCGAGAACGCCCAGGCCACCCAGTAGAACTGGCTGGTGGTGGCGAAGTGGTAGCCGAAGGCCAAGGGCCTCGGCAGGTCGGGGATGCCGAGCGGCCCGCGCGTGAGATCGACCCAGTCGCGCGCGATCAGCGTGACCAGCAGGGCGAAGGTGAGGGTGACGATGACGAAGGCATGGCGGTTGGTGCGGAGCGTCGGATAGCCGATCGCCAGCGCCACCGCGGCGTTGATCAGCGCAGCCCATACCACGCCCCACCAGAAATTGCCGCCGAAGGTGACCACGGTCAGCGCCGTGACGTAGCCGCCGATGCCCCAGAAGCCGAGCTGGGCGAATGACAGGAGCCCGGTGAAGCCGTAGATCAGGTTCAACGCTGCGGCCGCGACGGTGAAGATCAAGGCCGAGATGCCGATGCCGTTGACGTAGTTCGACGACGTCATCAGCGGCAGGGCGGCGAAGGCGAGCGCGGCGACGATTGACGCCAGGGGGGCGACCGCGGGCTTCATCCGACGCGCATGCCGCCGCGCTTGAACAGGCCGTCCGGCCGCAGGAACAGGACGGCGATCATGATCACGAACACCGCGGCCTCCTGCCAGACGATCTCGTAGAAGCCGCCGATCCAGCTTTCGATCAGGCCGAGTCCGATCGCCGCCACGATGGCGCCCGGGATGTTGCCCAGGCCGCCGATGATCACCAGCGCGAAGGCCTTGAAGATCAGGAACTGGCCCATGTAGGGCGTGACCAGCTGGATCGGCGAGATCGCCGCACCCGCGAGCCCGCACAGGCCCGCCGCCAGCACCACGGCGTTGCGCGCCACGACGCGCGGCCGGATGCCGACCATCAGCGCAGCCTCGCGGTTCTGGGCGATGGCGCGCATGGCGCGGCCGAACTGGGTGTGGCGCAGCACGAGGTAGAGGCCGCCGAAGGCCGCGGCGGCGGCCAGGGCGCCGATGATGCGCGTCCAGGTGATGCGGATCGAGCCGATCGACACGCCTTCGAAGCCGTACTGGGTATCGACCATGCGCGGCGTCGCGGTGAAGAAGTACTGCATCACGTGGATGATGATGATCGAGAGCCCCAGCGTGATCAGGATCGAGCGCTCGAACTCCTCGGGCCTGAGCCGCGCCAGCAGCACCTCGTAGATCACGAAGCCGACCAGCATGATCGCCAGGATCGCGACGGCGAGCGAGGGCCAGTAGAGCAGGCCCATCACCGGCAGCGCGAAGGTCATGGCGAAGGCGCCCAGCATCAGGAGCTCGCCATGCGCGAAGTTGATGATCTCCATCACGCCGAAGATCAGCGACAGGCCGACGGCGATCAGGGCGTAGATCAATCCGAGCGTGATGCCATTCAACGTGAGCTGGAGGAGATAGACGGCGTCGACTGTCATGAGGCTCGCGGCGTTGCAATTCCCGGACCACCAAGACGCGGGAAGCGACGTGGCCGATGTGCGTTGACAGATAATCAAGAATCCTGCGAACGTGCAACTATCGCAACGATGTACCGATATTCGGAACAGCGGGCCGGCGCCCGCCGCACCATCTCCGGACCGCGCCCGGCGCGTTCGGGCTCGCAGTCGCTGGAACGCGGCCTCGACATCCTCGAGACGATCGAGGCCGAGAACGGCGACATCGGCGTGCGCGAGCTGGCGCGGCGGCTCGAGCTC
>JAEZHS010000542.1 GCA_023436825.1 Pseudomonadota bacterium
TCCTTCTTGGCGAACTCGCGGCCGGTGACGCGGCCGACGAGCCAGGCATCGCCTTCGAGCTTGTCGTGCAGGATCTCGAACAGGTTGCCCGACTTCTCGCGCGCCGGCCGCTGGCGGCTTTGCCAGGTGCGGCCGTCGACGCTGGAGACCATGTGGCAGATGACGTGAGGCTTCATCGGGGCTTCACTTTTCACGCACGATCAGGGAGCCGAACTTGTGCATCTCCGCCGTCTGCTCCGGCAGGAGCAAGGTCGTGGCGTCGAGCTGCTTGACGATGGCGGGCCCTTCGAAGGTAGCGCCGGCGCCGAGCCTGGCGCGGTCGTAGACCGGCGCCTCCGCAGGGCCGCCGGCGAGCGAGACGCGCTGCCTGCCGACGACGGCATTGGCGGCCGGACCGCGATCGGGAATCTCGCCGAGCTTGAGCGCGGGCAAAAGGCCTACGGCATCGACACGCAAGGTCACCATCTCGACGGGCACGTCGTCGAGGCGGAAGCTGTAAAGGCGCTCATGCTCGTCGTGGAAAGCGTTCAGGACTTGGTCGAGCGCCGCCTGGTCGGTGGCGCGCCCGGACCATGCCAGCGTGAGCTCGCTGCCCTGGTCCTCGTAGCGCAGGCTGGCGTGCCAGGAGATGCGGCGCGCGCTGTCGCTCACGCCTTCCTCGGTCAGCCAGTCGAGCGCGTCGCGCTCGAGGCCCTGGAACACCTCGCCGATCTGGCCGAGGTCGAAGCGGCCCTTGCGCTGCACGCAGCTGCGCGAGAACTCGGCGCGCAGGCTGGAGGCCAGCAGGCCGAGCGCGGAGAGCACGCCGGGTGCCGGCGGCACGAGCTGGACCGGACAGCCGATCAGGCGCGACAGCGCCCCGCCATGCAGCGGCCCGGCGCCGCCGAAAGGCACCAGCACGAAGTCGCGCGGATCGTGGCCGCGCTCGACCGACCCGACGCGGATTGCGCCCAGCATGGTGCTGTCGATGATCTCCAGGATGCCGCGCGCCGCCTCGTCGACCGAGAGGCCGAGCGGGCGGGCGATCTTGTCGTCGACGGCGCGGCGGGCGGCCGTGCGATCGAGGGTGAAGCTGCCGTCCAGAAGGCCGTCGGGCAGATGGCCGAGCACGAGATGAGCGTCGGTCACCGTGGGCTGCGTGCCGCCGCGGCCGTAGCAGACCGGACCGGGCGCGGCGCCGGCGCTTTGCGGGCCGACGACCAGCCCGCCGGTCTCCGAGATGCGCGCCAGCGAGCCGCCGCCCGCGCCGATGGTCGTGAGGTCGACCATGGGCAGCGTCACCCGCCAGTCGGCGATACGGCCGTTGGTGGTGATTCCCGGGGTACCGCCGCGCACCCGCGCGAGGGCGGCCGAGGGGCCGCCGATGTCGATGGTTATCAGGGCGCCGAAGCCGGCCTGCGCGGCGACGAAGGCGGCGCCGACGATGCCGGCGGCGGGGCCGCTCAGCGCCGTCTCGACCGGGGTGCGGCGGATGGCGCGGGTGCTGGCGACGCCGCCGGAGCTCTTCATCAGCAGCAACGGCGCGGTGATTCCCTGCTGATCGGCGCGCTGCTCGAGCTTCTCGACGTAAGTCGAGACCACCGGCATGACGTAGGCGTTGAGCAGCGTGACGACGCTGCGCTCGTACTCGCGCAGCACCGGCAGGACCTCGCACGAGATCGAGACCAGCGCCTCGGGATGTTCTTCGCGCAAAATCTCGGCGACGCGCTTCTCGTGCGCGGCATTGGCGTAGGAATGCAGCAGCACGACGCCCACCGTGGCGATGCCCTCGGCCTTGATCTCGCTCGCGACCTGGCGGATCGCGTCATCGTCGAGCGCTTCGACCTCGGCGCCGTCGGGGGCAATACGGCCGGCCGCTTCCCAGATATGCTCGGGCGGCACCGGCCGCGGCGGCTTCTGCCAGGTGAAGAGGTTGGCGCGGCGCGGGATGTCGTGACGGCCGATCTCCAGCACGTAGCGGAAGCCCGAGGAGACGATCAGGGCCGCCTTCGGACCCTTGCGCTCCAGGATCAGGTTGGTGGCGACCGTCGTGCCGTGCAGCACGCGGCCCACCGCCCTGCCGTCGAGCCGCGCCTCGGTCAGCACCGTGCCCAGCCCGTTGCCGAAGCCCTCCGACGGATCGTGCGGCGTCGACGGTGTCTTGCCGACGATCAGCCGGCCGTTCGCCGGATCGTAGAGCGTGACGTCGGTGAAGGTGCCGCCGGTGTCGACGCCGATGATGGCTCCGTCGCTCATGGCTTCATCTCCACAACGGAGAGCCGGCGAGCACTGGCCTCACCCTGAGGAGCGGCCCGCAGGGCTGCGTCTCGAAGGGTGGGAACGAGCACCACGCTTGTTGCCCACCCTTCGAGACGCGCGCTACGCGCGCTCCTCAGGGTGAGGTTGCCGGGTAGCGCGCGCCGAGCGGCACTCATGTCAGCGTTTCCTTATAATCATTCTGATGGAACAGCGCCGATGCCGGGCGGTCGGCGCGGCGCTTGGCCGTCGCCGCCTGGTCGACGCTTCGGCCGTCCGCGCTCAGCACCACGCCGTAGTCGCGCTCGGCGCTGCCGCGGCTCACGAAGCCGCCGCGCACGTCGGCCAGCACGCGCTCGGCCTCGCGGTCGAAGGGATGGCCCCAGCCGCCTCCGCCGCCCGTCTCCAGCCGGATGATGTCGCCCTGCTTCAGCACGTTGCCGTCGCTGAGCGGCTTCAGCTCGCGCTCGTCAGGCTTGCCCGGATTGACGACGCAGCGGCCGGCGCGCCCCGACTGGCCGCCCGCGGTCCCCCACGGCGGAAATTCTATGGCATCGAGGCGCACCGAGAGCAGCGCTTCCCTGGCCAGGATCTCGAGCTCGCGCACCACGCCGCAGCCGCCACGCCAGCGGCCGGGACCGCCGGTATCGGGGTTCAGCGCATAGGTGCGCACGCGCACGGGATAGGAGATGTCGACGAACTCGGCGGGATAGTTCTCCTGCGCCACGAGATAGACCGCGTCGTGGCCGTCGGCGAAGGGCCGCGCGCCGTAGCCGCAGGCGACGCCGTCCGACATCAGGAAGCGCTGGCCCTCCATCGAGGTGCCGCGGATCAGCCAGATGACGTAGGGGCTGTGCGAGGCGGCCGCCTTGCCACCCGAGGCCTGGTTGATCAAGCCGAGATAGCCCGAGAGGTTTCGCAGCATGGTGACGCCGCGATGTCCGAGCGCAGCCGGAAAGCGCGGCTGCAGGATTGAGCCCTCGCGCAGCTTCACCTCGTCGAACAGTGATTCCGCGCCGGCATTCAACGACACCTCGGTGCTGCCGCCCAGCAGGTAGACGCCGACCAGCACGCCGGGCGCCTTGTGGTTGAGCACGAGGTTGATCGGCCCCTTCACCTGGTCGTCGCTCTCGGTCTGGTCGAGCAGGAAGCGTCCGTCCTCGGTCGCCTCGAGCTTGTAGCGGATGGTGATGGGCCCGCTGCCCTGGCCGTCGGTATCGACGGTCTCGGCGAAGCGATAGGTGCCGGGCGGAACGAGCGCGCGCAACCGGCTGCGCACGGCCTCGGCAGTGCGCTTCAAGAGTTCGTCGAAGGCATCGCGCAGGCCCGAGGCGCTGAAGCGATTGGCCAGCTCCTCCAGCCGCTTTTCGCCCAGCGCCACCGCAGCCAGCATGGCGCGCATGTCGCCGCGCACCAGGGCCGGGAAGCGGCAGTTGCGCACGAAGATGCGCAGCAGGTCCTCGTTGATCACGCCGTCGCGCTTCAGCCGCACCGGCGGCACCATGGTGCCTTCCTGGAAGATCTCGGTGCAGTCGGCGGACAGCGAGCCCGGCCGCATGCCGCCGATGTCGGCGAAATGCGCCCAGGTCTGGGAGAAGCCTATCAGCTCGTCGTCGGCGAAGACCGGCGAGACCAGCACCTGGTCGGGCGTGTGGGTGACGGCGCCCTTGGATTCGTAGCAGTCGTTGTACCAGTAGATATCGCCGCGCTTCATCGTCTCGGGCGGATAGAGCGTGAAGATCGGCGTCACCAGGTCCGACGCGAAGGGCAGCGACTTGCCGGCGATCAACCGGCCGTCGGCGGCATAGACACCGGCGGCGTAATCCTTCTTCTCGCGGATGAAGGGCGACATGGCGGTGCGCTCGATCAGCACCTCCATCTCCGACTGGATGGCGCGGAGGCCGCCGCGGATGATCTCCAAGGTCACCGGATCGACGGCGCCCGTCATGAGTGCCGCGCTGCGCTGCTCTGCCATGCAATTCGCTCCCGTTGGGCGAAGGCTATCAAGGACGGCGCGGCCTCGCATCCGCCGGCTGAGCGCAGTGCGGAACAGGACTTGCTTGACGGTGTCGGACCCGGATGAGGAACATGGCGAGGGGAGCGGACACGTCGTTCATGCTCCTCTCCCCCGTTAGGGCGAGAGGAGCATGAGTCGTGTCAACGAAGAGAGAGGCTTCAAAATGCGTCACTTTACGCGCCGTACGATTCTCGCATCGGCCCTGGCCGCGCCTGCTGTCGCCCGGGCGCAAAGCGACTTTCCCAATCGGCCGATCAGGCTGGTGATCCCGTGGCCGCCGGGTGCGTCGGCCGATGCCTTCCTGCGCACCATCGCCGACCAGGCCGGCAAGCGGCTGGGCCAGAACGTGGTGCCCGACAACAAGCCCGGCGCCAACGGCACCTTCGGCGCGGTCGTCCTGAAGGACGCCAAGCCCGACGGCTACACCCTGGCGCAGATCCACACCGGCGTGGTGCGCGCCCAACTCATGGCCGAGCAGCCGACCTACAACGCACAGACGGATTTCACCTACATCATCCAGCTCTCGGGCTCGGCGCACGGCATCGTCGTGCGCGCCGACAGCCCCTACAAGACGCTCGAGGACCTGATCGCCGCCGCCAAGGCCAATCCCGGCAAGCTGAACTACGGCACATTCGGACCGTCCTCGGTCCAGAACATGACCATGGTCGACCTGCAGCAGCGGCTCGGCATCGAGCTGACGCATGTGCCCTATCGCGGCGGCAGCGAGCTCTACCAGGGTCTTTTGGGCAAGCAGATCGACATCATCGCCGACGCCAGCGGCTGGATTCCCCTGGTGCAGAGCGGCCAGTTCCGCCTGCTCGTCGTCTGGGGCTCCAACCGCATGAAGCTCTTCCCCGAGGTGCGCACGCTCAAGGAAGCCGGCATCGACCTGGTGGTGAACTCGCCCTACGGCATCTGCGGCCCCAAGGGCATGGAGCCGGCGATCGTGAAAAAGCTCCACGAGGCGTTCAAGGAGGCGCTGTACGACGCCGCGACGCAGGCCGTCATGGAGAAGTTCAGCATGCCGACTCTCTACCAGGACGCCGCCGCCTACCAGGCCGACTACAAGGAACTCGAAAACATCGAGCGCGAGAACCTGAAGCGCGTCGGCCTGCTCGCCAAGCAGGGCTGAAGGCCGGCCCGCCTAACCGAGGACCAGCGGAAGCCGCCGATACCGGCCGCGATGGTCGCCCAGCGGCAGGTCGTCGGGGGTACTGGGCTTGGGCAATGGCAATCCCTTGGCGACGATCTTGTCGAGAAGCTCGCGGGCCTCGCGCGACGGGCGATAGATAATCTCCGCCTCGCTGACGCCGGAGGCCATGACTCCCGGCAAGTCCGGCACCCAGCCAACATACTGGCCATCCTGGTTGTGTCGGATCAGCGAGTAGTAAGAAGCATCCATGGATAAAGGACAGCAGAGTCCGGCCTTGCGTCCTTGATCCAGATCAAACGGAAAAATGAACGTCGCGTCATCCTTCTGCTCCCCAGGGACGGAGCAGCCATGACCACGCAGACCCTCTATCAATTGCCGGTCGACATCACGCAGTGGCATTTCGACGGCCAGACGGAAGTCCTGTTCAACTGGGAATACGATGACGGGTCGGCCGATCTGCTGAAACTCTACGAAAGAGGCAAGCAGCAGCAGTGGAACGCCTCGACCCGGATCGACTGGTCGCAGAATCTGTTCGAGGACAATCCGATGGGTCTCTCCGACGAGACCATCCCGATCTACGGCTCACCGGTCTGGGCGAGGCTCACCGACAAGGAAAAGAACTGGCTGCGCTTCAACCTTCAGTGCCACACGATCTGTCAATTCATGCACGGCGAGCAGGGCGCATTGATCTCCACCGCCAAGATCGTCAGCACCGTCCCCGACATGAACGCCAAGTTCTACGCCGCCACCCAGGTGATGGACGAAGCCCGCCACATCGAGGCTTACAAGCGGCTGATTCACGAGAAGTTCAAGTCCGCCTATCCCATCACGCCATCGCTCAAGAAGCTGCTCGAGCAGACGCTGAGCGACCGGCGCTGGGACTTCACCTATCTCGGCATGCAGGTGCTGGTCGAAGGACTGGCGCTCGCCGCCTTCCAGCGCATCCGGGACAGCGCCAGGAACAACCTCGCAGCCTCGATCAATGCCTACGTGATGCAGGATGAAGCGCGGCACGTCACCTTCGGCCGCCTGGCGCTGCGCGACTACTATCCGCAGCTTTCCGACGCCGAACGCGCCGAGCGCGAGGAATTCGCCGTCGAGGCGCTCTACTTCATGCGCGACCGCTTCAACCAGGCCGAGGTCTGGGAGCGCTCGGGCCTTCCGGTCAACGAGCTGGTCAAGTTCGCCTACGAGTCCGGCGCCATGCAGGCCTTCCGCACCCGCCTGTTCACGCGCATCGTGCCGATCCTCAAGGAGATCGGACTGTTCGGACCGAAGATGCAGAAGGCCCTGGGTGACATGGGCGTGATGGAATATGCAAAGATCGACGTCGAAAGGCTGATCGGCAACGACATGAAGGTCGCCGAGGACTTCGACGCCCGCCGCTTCGTCGACGACGCCTTGGCTGCCGGCTGACGGCGTCTACTTGGCGGCCGGTGCTCCGGCCTGCTTCAGGCTGAGGATGTAGTCGATGATGCTTTCGCGCTGGTCGGCGTTCAGGCGGAACATCGGCATGCCGGCGTGCGGCGTGGTCAGGGCCACGGTGAGCGCGGTGCTCGTCATGCCGGGGGTCGTCGCCAGCGCCAGGAAGGTGGGTGCCCGCGTGTTCGGAGACTGCAGCTGCTGCGGCTGGACCGCGTGGCATTCCGAGCACACCTGCCGCGCCAGCGCCAGCCCGCCCGGCACGGTCCCGCCTTCCTCGGCGCGCAGTGGCTGGCCGGCCAACGCAGCGAACAGAACGACCACGGACGATGGCAGGACTTTCATGCCGACCTCCGATGACGTCATCGGGCGCGTCGATCCCGCGCCTGCGACGGTTGCCATGTCCTATAGCCGCTGGGGTCGTCCGCGATGTTGACGTGGATCAACTGTCGCCGGCCAAACGACACCGCTCAACCGAAGCAGCCCCGTGACGAATTTCTGGGTGCGCGGATCGTTCGGTAGGGTGAACACCTCCTAGGCAACGCCGAACTCCACCAGCTCGCACACAGCGCGGCGCCGAAGGCGACGTTGTCCTAGAACGACATCCGAAACGGCGCCGGCGATGCGCAGCCGCAGTCGTTCGACGTCGTCGCCCATCGTCAGGATGTTCTCGCCGTCGAGCAGCACCTCGCCGTCGACTCGCTGACCGTCATGCAGGTCGTACATGCGGTTGAACACGCGCAGCAGCGTGGACTTGCCGCCGCCTGACGGCCCGATGAAGGCCGCCACGCGGTGCTCGTGGATCGGCACGGACACGTCCTTCAGTGCCCGGTTTCCGTCCTCATAGGAGAAGTTCAGCTTGTGGACGCTGATCTTCGCGCGCAACGGCCCATCGGCCGGCGCGGGCCGGCGGTCTCGTCGGGCTAGAGCCAGTACCACGGCCGCGTCGGATTGGTGACGTCGGGCGCCTCGAGATCCTCCGGCTCGACGGCCGGCGCACCGGGCTTGGGGATGTCGAAGGACTTGCGCGCCAGCAGGGCGCCCATCGCGTCGATGCCGCCGCGGTAGTTGCTGCGCTCGCACTCGATCGCCGCGGCGATGCGCGTGTGATTGCGCGGCCCGTCGGAATTCTCGCCGCGACCCACGCCGTAGCGGTCGAAGTAGGCGACGAGTTGCGAGCAGCGGCCCTTCAGCCAGCCGATGCGCCCGGGCGTCATCGGCTTGGCGCTGCCCGCAGCCGGTATCTGGGTCGGAGGATCGCCCAGTGCGCCCACCGACTGGGCCGAAGCACTGCCGGCGAGCGTCATCGCCAGCAGGGTCACGAACAGAATGAGCCTGCCCAACACCATGGTCGACTCCGTGACTGGATGGCTTTCGGGCAGAGGCTATGTCTGGACTATTGCGTACAGCCGCTGGCAACGATGAATTTATGAGGACGCCGCCAGGGAGCGGCGACACGAAAGTGTCATCGATGCGTGCTTGATCGGCATTCACGAGAGGAATGCCGTGGATCAGCCGCTCACCCTGCCCGACAACGTCGTCGTCCGTCCGTCGACCGAGGAAGACGTGCCGGCCATGCTGGCGATCTACGCCCATCACGTCCGCAATGGCGTGAACGTCGAGGATCCCGAGCCCCTGCACGACGAGGACATCAAGCGTCGGCGCAAGAACATGCTGAAGCGCAAGCTGCCGCATCTCGTGGCCGAACGGGCCGGAACGATCGTGGGCTACGCTTACGCCGTGCCCTTCCGCAAGCGGCCGGCCTACCGCTATGCCGTCAAGCATTCGATCTACGTGCATCCCGACCATCTGCATTCCGGCGTCGGACGGGCGCTGCTGCCGGCGCTGATCGACGCCTGCGGCGCCGTCGGCTTTCGCCGCGCCGGCCTGCTGGAGGGCGTGGGCTACAAGTTCGGGCGCTGGACGGACAGCCTCTTGATGCAGCGCGTGCTCGGCCCCGGCACCGCCGAGGCGCCGAGCTTCTAGGCTCTTTGCTGGGAGCGCGCCACTCCGTGGCGCTTCCTCCCCAACGAAGTTGGGGAGGTGTCGGCGTCTTACAACGACGGAGGGGTCATGGGCTACAGCATCATTGATGCTTATGACC
>JAEZHS010000544.1 GCA_023436825.1 Pseudomonadota bacterium
CTTGGTGAGGTCCTCGCCCTTGATCTCGCCCTTGAAGGTGCGCTTGACGCCCGCGAGCATGTCCTTGCCGGCGGCGTAGTTGCCGGCCATCAGGTAAAGGCTCTTGACGCCCTTGGTGTTGAGGTACTCGCCCATCGCCATCGGCGTCTGGTCGTTCTGCCACGAGGTCGAGAAGAAGTTCTTGTTGCAGAGTTCACCCGCGATCTGCGAGGGCCCGGCATTGGCCGAGATCAGGATTGTGTCGCCCTCGTCCGTCACGGTCTTCAGCGAGGCGAGCAGCACGTTCGACCAGATGTAGCCCGCGACGACGTTCACCTTGTCCTGCTGGACGAGCTTTTCCGACTTCTGCTTGCCGACGTCCGGCTTGAACTGGTCGTCCTCGTAGATGATCTCGAACGGCACGCCGCCCATCTTGCCGCCGAGATGCTCCTTGGCGAGCTCGACCGAGCGGCGCATGTCCTCGCCGATCGCGGCCTGGGGCCCCGAGAAGGTGCTGACGAAGCCGATCTTGATCGGCGTCTGGGCCATCGCGGGCAGGCCAAAGGCCAGCGCCGCGATTGTTGCGGTGCCAAACAATCTGCTTTTCATGGGTTTACGCTCCCTGTCTTAATCCCCGTCCCCTGATGCCGGCATAAAAGCCGAAAACTTCTAGCCGCGCAATTTGAAGCGCTGGATCTTGCCGGTCGCGGTCTTGGGCAGTTCGGACACGTACTCGACCCAGCGTGGATACTTGTAGGGTGCCAGCGTCTTCTTGCAGACCGCCATCAATTCCTCGGTGAGCTGCGGCCCGCCGCCACCCGCCTGCTTCAGCACCACGAAGGCTTTCGGCTTGATCAGGCTGTGCTCGTCGGCATGGCCGACCACGGCGGCCTCGAGCACCGCGGGATGGGTGATCAGGCAGCTCTCGACCTCGACCGGCGAGCACCAGATGCCGCCGACCTTCAGCATGTCGTCGCTGCGGCCGTCGTAGATGAAGTAGCCGTCCTCGTCCTGGCGATAGGTGTCGCCGGTGTTGAGCCAGCCCTCGACCATGGTCTCGGCGGTCTTCTCCGGCTTGTTCCAGTAGTACTTGGCGGCCGACTCCGAACGGATCCACAGCCGCCCGCTCTCACCCGCAGGAACAGGCTTGCCGTTCTCGTCGACGATCTTGACCTCGTATCCCGGCACCGGCTTGCCGCTGGTGCCCGGCTTGTAATCGTCGAGCCGGTTGCCGATGAAGATGTGCAGGCACTCGGTCGAGCCGATGCCGTCGAGGATCACCGTGCCCGTCTTGTCCTTCCAGCGGCGGAAGATGTCGGAGGGCAGGGCCTCGGCCGCCGAGACGCAGGCGCGGACGCTCGTGAAGTCGCGCGGCTTCTTCTCCAGCGCCGCGAGCTGCGCGGCATAGAGGGTCGGCGCGCCGTAGTAGAGCGTGGGCTTGAAGGTCTCGATGGTCTCGAAGGTCGTGTCGGGCGTCGGCCGGCGGTCATCGAGCACGGCGGTGCTGCCTGTCCATAACGGGAAGGTCATGGAGTTGCCGAGCCCGTAGGCGAAGAAGAGCTTGCCCGCGGAGTAGCTGACATCGTCCTCGCGCACGCCGAGCGCACGAACGCCGTAGCACTCGCTGGTCACCACCATGTCGCGCTGCAGGTGCACGGCGCCCTTCGGCCGGCCGGTCGAGCCCGAGGAATAAAGCCAGAAGCAGTCGTCGGTCGGCGAAGCGAGGCGCGCTTCCAGCCTGTCGGAGGCCTTGGGCAGCTCGGCGAGGAAGGCGTCGACGGTGCTCGCCTTGACGCCTGTCTGCTTCAAGGCCGGCTCGACCTCGGCGGCAAACTCGGTGGAATAGACCACGAGCCCGCAGCCCGAATCCTCGAAGAGGTAGGCGTAGTCGGCCGCGCGCAGCATGGTGTTGAGCGGCGCCGGCACGATGCCCGCCTTGATCGCTCCCCAGAAGAGATAGAAGAAGGCCGGGCAGTCCTTCACGACCAGCAGGACGCGATCGCCGGGCCTCAGCCCGCGGGCCAGAAGGGCGTTGCCGGCGCGGTTCACGCGCTCGGCGAGTTCGGCGTAGGTGACGGTCTCGCTGGCCGTACGGATGGCGACCTTGGCGCCGCGGCCTTCCGCGAGGTGCCGGTCGATGAACGGCACGGCGACGTTGAAGCGGGCGGGCAACCTCACTTTGAGGTCCGACCCGAATTCAATGCCCTTGATCATGCCGATCCCATCCCTCCCGTGCTTCGCCGATTGCGCTTCTTATTTGCGTAATTTGGTACTGAAATACCTATTTAGGCTTCCCCTCGCAAGCCCCTTATTATTACTCCGTCAGCCCGGCCCCTGAGGAGCGACAACGGCACGGCATCGGCTGCGACGTCGGCAGGGCCGCCGTCGAGCGGCAGCCAGACGAAGCCGTCCAGTGCGGCCGTCCGGCAACTCGCACTGGCCACGATCGTGACCTCGCCGACCCGGGGCGCCCGGCGGCCGAACTGCTCCAGCCGCGAGGCCACGTTCACCGCCTCGCCGATGGCGGTGTAGTCGACGCGGCCGGCGAAGCCGACATTGCCGACCAGGACGGTGCCGGTGTGCAGGCCGACGCGCATGCGGCAGGCGGCGAGGCCGGTCGAGCGACGCTCGCGGTTGAACGCCTCGACCGCGTGCGCAATCGCCAGTGCCCCCAGGCACGCGGCGCGCGCATGCTGGGCGTTGGGTTCCGGCGCGCCCCAGAAGGCCATCAGCCCGTCACCCATGTACTTGTCGATGGTGCCGCCGGTCGCCTCGATCGCGGGGCCCACGCGCGCCATCAGGTCGTTGAGATAAGTGGCCGTCTCGGTCGCCGGCCGGCCACGCGAATAGGCGGTGTACCCTTCGAGATCGCAGAACAGGATGGTGATGGCGCGATCCTCGGCGGGCGGCAGCGCGCCCTGCTGGGCGATCAGGCGCTCGACCAGGGCGCGCGGCAGGTAGGTGGCGGCGAGCCTCAGCCCGCGCGACATGCGCTCGAAGGCGCGGTTCGCGAGGTTGAGCTCGCGCACCTTGCTGTCGCCAAGCTGCGGCACCTTCTCGAGCTCCAGCCGCTCGACGGCGCGCGCGGCGTCGGCCAGCGCCAGGATGGGCCGGGACAGCCTCCGGCCGACTATGATCGCAATGGCGCCCGTCAGCAGCATCAGCACCGCGCCTGCGATCAGGATGCCGCGCACGATCCAGCGCGCCCACGCCGATTCGCGGCCGGCGATGTGATAGCCGATGATCAGCGAAGCCGGCCGGTACTCGTCGATCTTGCGGTAGATCCAGCCATGGCTGCTGTCGCCCACCCAGTTCCAGTGGCCCGAGACCGTGCTGCCGCCGTTCAGCCAGGAGATCTCGTTCGCCTGCGGGGCCCACATCGCCGCCAGCACCGGATCGTGGACCTCGTCGAGCTTGGACAATCGCCCGCGGGCGCGCTGCTCGGCGCTGCTCTGGTCCTCGCCGAGCCATGGATGGGCCAGCACCGTGTCGCGGCCGGCCAGGATGAACGGCATGCGCTCGCCCGCGAGCTCGAGGCTTTTCAGGAAGCGCGACAGGTCGGACGTGCCGATGGCCGCGCCGATGACGCCGCGGAACTGGCCGTGCACGCGGATCGGCACGATGACCGGCAGGATCGGCTCGCCGACCACGAGCGACCATTGCGGCTCGGCCCATTGCGGGCCGCTCAGGGTACGGGCCTGGGCGAACAAGGCGTCGGTGAAGGGCAGGTTCTCGCGCCGCTCCGGCAGCACGCTGCGATCGGTGCGGCTGAAGCGCATCGGCTCGCCGTCGACGGGGATGACGATGAAGCCCACGGCCTGCGGCGCGGCAGCGAGGGTGCCCAGCGCGAAGGCCTTCCATTGCTCGCGGTTGTCGAAGTCGATCTCGCCCTTGGCCACGGCATCGCTGATATAGGCCAGCTGGTCGCGCACCGGCCCGACATGGGCCTGCAGGCGCTGCTCGATCATGTCGACCATGACCTCGTTGAGCTGGCGCGACGAGCTCTCGAAGTTGCTCTGCGCGGCGTAGTAGGCGATGCCGATCACCGGCAGCATGGCGAGGAAGATCAGCCCGACAAGCACGACCGGCAGCAGGCGCGTGATCGGCCAGCCGGCGGGCTTGGCTGATGCTTCCGGAGTCATGGCCTGCGGCCCGGTCGTCGGTCGTGGGCCGTGGCCCGACAGCTCAAGCACCATTGGAAACGCCCGCGGCTGTTGCGGCCGTCATGCTTGCCGCGGAGCGCGTCAAAAAAGTGGCGCGATCGGATGGGGTGAGAAGCGGTCGGTCGGTGCATGCAGTGCTGGCGGTGCTCGAGGTTTGCGCCCTTTCCGCCCTTTCCGGCAGTACTTCCGTAGTGGCGTTCACCGGACCGCACCCCTATGGGTGGGGCGGCACTCGGAGTTCGGACAGTTACGCAAGTTTCGCAACCGGAATCGCCCTCGTTGGGGCCGCGTGCAGTGTCTGCCGCGGCCTTTTTGGATCTCCGATCAACGATGCAAAGAACGGGAACGCGGGGAGGCCGCGCACGGGATGACAATATAACCAAAGTCAGGAACGGTCAATAACTTTGGTGCGTGATCGCCAATTTCGTTTTCGCGAATTCTTTCGCACCGTAGAGGGTCCACTTTTGGCGGGTCGAACCGGCAAGCACGCCATTCGTTGTGTTGCTGGCCTCGAGTGCCAGCAATGCTTTCACTCCGACACGTCGTCGTGATCCTCAGGCATCACGCCCCATCCAGAGCGCGCGGTTCACGCCGATGTGAACTCTCTCGCGCCGCGGCGGCACGCGATATCGAGGCAGGGCTGCAAGAGCTTCGGGCCGATGCCGTGCCGCTGGTCCACCGTCCACTCAGCCGAAGGGGGCGGCATCCTGGAGCGTCGAGGGATGCGGTTCATCTGGTGGGTCCTGGAACTGTTCGCACCCGGCGAGAGCACCGAGTCAAAAATGGCGATTGCACCGCGCGTCGGGCCTCCTGCGAGACCACAAAGGCCATGGGCTTGATGCGCTGGTTTTCGTCGGCCAACGGCGGCTTCCAGCCTCACGCCAGGGTCGGCGTTGAAGACGGTGCCAAGCCGGGACTGGCAAGAAATTCTGCTGCGCCTTCATGTAACCCAAGCCGGCGCCGGGTGGCAGCAGGATCACGCCGGAGATCGAGAATGGCTGCGACGAAGATCGCGTCCGCCAACCGCTCGTAAAAGATACCCAGCGACCATCGTTTCAGCACTGCTCGGCGCAGGTTGCCGTCGAACCGCTCATGCAGCTGCGGAAACTCGGAGATCAGGTCGAATATGATTCCAATCTCTTCATTCAGGTGGCGTGCCGTTGCCGGGTTTTCCTTTGCCAGGCGTGCGAAATGATCACGCAATTCAGCGGCGGCCGCCGCGTCGACGATAACAGGTAGCTTCACCCGTACTTCCGGGTCAGCTCCGCCTTCAAGTCCTCCCAGCGGATGCTTTTGGAAGGGTTACGTTTGAAGGCTTCAACACGCTGATGGAGCTCGGCAACAAGTTCGGTTTCCAGGGGCCGATTGAGATCCAAAGCCGCCGACGCGTTGGAATCACCTTGCTGAGCGTCTTTGGCGATGCTCAGCCACAGGCGGTCGATCAGCGCCAGACGCTCTTCGACGCTCAGCATCTTGGGGTCGAAATCGGGCACGGGCATACCTGGATTGTAGCGACCTCCGGGCGGTGCGGCGAGTCACCGTCGGTTGAGCTGGCTTCTTATCCGCGGATGTCGGCTGCCCACTGATCCTGTATCATCGGGCTGATCCGGACCACGACCGGACAGCTCAACGAGGCGCAAATCATGCCGGTCATCGACTATGCGGCGTTGCCGGAATTCCCCATGCGGCCGGGCATCACCGGCAAGTGGATCGCCAGCCGCGAACGCGGCGCCGGCGGGGTCGGCGTTTTGGCCAACACCGTACAGGCCGGTTGCGGCGCGCCGCTGCATCGCCATGACTACGAGGAGATCATCCTCGTCGAGGCCGGCAAGATCTGGGTCGAGATGGACAAGGTCCGCACGACAGCGACGCCGGGGCAATGCGTGATCATTCCCGCCAGCGTGGCGCATGCCTGGGGCAACGAGGGGCCGGAGGTCCTGCGGGTGCTGTTCGTCTGGAACTCCCCTGAGCCGTTTGCGCCGGGCAAGAGCACCTATCTCGAAGGCGCGCCGCCTGTTGTGAGCTGACGGCTGCCCGGGCCGATCCCATGCCGACCGGCCCGGTAACCGGATTGCGTGCGAGCGCTGCGCTCAGGCGATCTGGAGGACGTGGACCCGGTAGGTGCCCTCGGCCGTCTGCTTGCCGACCGGCTCGAGGCGAATGACGGCGGCGCGAACGGTCACGCTGTTGCCGCTGGCGACGTTGTAGGTCCGGCCCTTGGCAGAGTGATCGGGCTCTTCGTCTTCCTCTTCGTCCTCTTCCTCTTCGGTCTCTTATTCCGACTCTTCCTCTTCCGATTCTTCTTCCTCGGACTCTTCTTCCGACTCCTCCTCGGCCTCGTCGTCGGCGTCCTCCTCGGCCTCTTCCAGAGCGGTCATCGAGGACTCGAGGCAATGCAGCAGGACGACGCCATCGGTCACCTCGACGGTCGTGAGTGTGATATGCGTCGGTCTTGCGACAGCTCAGAGCTTGGCGCCGGACGCCTTCACCGGCGCCTGGAAGCTCTGCACCTGGCTGGCGACGAAGGCGGTGAATTCGGCCGGGCTCATCGGCCTGGTGACGAAGCCGAGATCGCCCAGGCGCTCGACGATCTTGGGATCGGCCAGCACTTCGGCGGCGGCCTTGTGCAGCTTTGCCTGCGCGTCGGCCGGCATGCCGGCGGGCGCCGAGATGCCGACGAAGTTCTCGGCCACCAGCTTGGGGTAGCCGAGCTCGGTGACCAGCGGGACGTCGGGGGCGCTCGGCGCCTTCTGCGTGGACGTGAGCGCGATCATGCGCAGCTTGCCGTCCTTGGCGAGCGGCAGCACCTCGGTGAGCGTCACCACGGCAAAGTCGAGCTGGCCCGCCATCATGTCCTGGAACATCGGTGCGGCGCCGCGATAGCCGATGTGCTCCATGTTGAGGCCGAGCTCGGCCTTGAACATCTCGCCGATGATGTGGCCGATCGAGCCCTGGCCGCCCGAGCCGAACGGCACCGGCTTGCCCTGGCCTTTGATCCACGTGATCAGCTCCGCCATGGTCTTGGCCGGCACGGCGGGACGCACGACGAAGGCGTTGGCGACCGAGCCGATATAGACGACGTGCGAAAAATCCTTGATCGGGTCATAGGGGGGCTTGTCGAAGAGATAGGGCGCGATCGAGAGCGGCGCCGAGTTCGACAGCATCAGCGTGTGGTAGTCGTCCTTGGCTGCCAGCACGAAGTTGGCGCCTATGGTCGTGCCGCCGCCCGGCTTGTTGTCGACAATCACGGTCTGGCCGAGCTTGTCCGACAACGGTCCCGCGACCACGCGCGCCGCTGCATCCGATGCGCCGCCCGGCGGGAAGGTGACGATCAGCTTCAGCGCCCGGTTGGGCCACGGCGCCTGCGCCGATGCCGTTCCCGCCAAGGCGAGCCCGGCGGTCATTCCAAGGAGCTGTCTGCGTGCGATCATCGTTTCCCCCAAGCGGCGTCTTGCGCTTGAGTAGCAACGAGCGTGCCGCGCGTCACGCCCCGCCACGGAAAAGTGAGAAGCCCCAGGGCGTCATCTTGAGCGGCAGGTGATAGTGCTGCGCCAGGTCTGCAACACCGAAGCGATAGGGCACCGTTTCGAGAAAGGCGGGTGAGGGCAGAGCAACGCCCTGCGCGCGGTACCAGCCGCCGATATGGAAGATCGCCTCATACGTGCCGGTGGTCGGCGTCGGCGCATCCAGCGTGCCGGGCTTCGCCGTTTGTCCATCGACCAGCAGATTGCCGTCGGGGCCGCGCACTTCGACCCGCAGTCCCGCGGCAGGGACGCCGCGGGAGACGTCGTAGACGTGGATCGAGATGCCGCCGGCCATCAGTTGAAGTGCCCTAATTGAACCTGACGTACTCGAAGTTTGTCGGCTGGTTGTTGATGCCGCGCTGCGGCGGGGCGATCCAGTTGGCGAACTTGCCGGGCTCGATCACCGCCGGGCCCATCAGCGAGGTGACGTAGGCGCGGTCCTCGTCGGTCGGCAGCCACTTGTGCTCATTGGCCTTCCATTCGGCCTCGCTCATCACCTTGCCCTCGGGCGAGACGTTGAGCTCGTTGAAGGCGCCGATGCGACGGTTGAAGGCGCGGTGCGGCAGCTTCAGCTCGAAGTCGATGCCGGCCTGCTCGATCACGCGGTTCCAGCGGATCAGGCCGCGGGCGCAATCCTCGATGTAGTCGTTGCGCAGGCGTTCGTTCAGCGCCGACAGCGCCGGCACGGTCTTGCGCACGATGCGGCCGTTCTCGGCCGTGTCCATGTCGAAGGTCGACCCGGTCAGCACATGGTCGTCGTCGATGCGCGTCTCGAGGTACCGGCCCTTCACGCCCATCGTGTAGTAGTTGGCGGCATTGGTCGACGCCTCCTGGCCGAACAGGTCGAGCGACACCGAGAAGTGGAAGTTGAGGTACTTCTGGATGGTCGGCAGGTCGATCGCGCCCAGGCTGCGCACGTCGTCGGTCTTGTGCTCCTTCATCAGGTCGCAGGTGCGTTGGACGATGCGCTGCACGCCCGATTCACCCACGAACATGTGGTGCGCTTCCTCGATCAGCATGAATCGGCAGGAGCGCGACAGCGGGTCGAAGCCCGATTCGGCGAGCGACGCGAGCTGGTACTTGCCGTCGCGGTCGGTGAAGTAGGTGAACATGAAGAAGGAGAGCCAGTCCGGCGTCTTCTCGTTGAAAGCGCCGAGGATGCGCGGCTTGTCGGGATCTCCGGAATGGCGCTCCAGCAGCATCTCCGCCTCCTCGCGGCCGTCGCGGCCGAAATAGGCGTGCAGCAGGTAGACCATGGCCCACAGATGCCGGCCTTCCTCGCAGTTGATCTGGAAGACGTTGCGCAGGTCGTAGAGCGAGGGCGCGGTCTTGCCCAAGAGGCGCTGCTGCTCGACCGATGCAGGCTCGGTGTCGCCCTGGGTGACGATCAGTCGGCGCAGGGTCGAGCGAAGCTCGCCCGGAACCTCCTGCCACACCGGCTTGCCCTTGTTGTCGCCGTAGGCGATCACGCGGTTGGGATCCTGGCCGGCGAGGAAGATGCCCCAGCGATAGTCCGGCATCTTCACATAGCCGAAATTGGCCCAGCCATTGGCCTCGGCCGAGATGGCGGTGCGCAGATAGACGTCGAAGTTGAGCGTTCCATCCGGCCCCATGTCCTTCCACCAGTCGAGGAAGCGCGGCTGCCAGTTCTCCAGCGCGCGCTGCAGGCGGCGGTCGCTCGAGAGGTCGACGTTGTTGGGAATGCGCTGGGTGTAGTCGATGGACATGTTGTGCTCCCTTAAGCGCGCTTGCGATCGTATTTGGATTGCTTGCCTGTGCCGTACAGCTTCAATGCCCCGTCGGGACCGGGCGCGTTGGGTCGCTGGAAGATCCAGTTCTGCCAGGCCGACAGGCGGGCGAAGATCTTGGTCTCCAAGGTCTCGGGCCCGGCGAAGCGCAGGTTCGCCTCCATGCCGATGAGCCCGTCCGGAGAAAAGCCGGCCCGCTCCTCGACGGCGAGACGGACCTCGTCTTCCCAGTCGATATCGTCGGGGATGAAGGTCACGAGACCTGCCTCCTCGGCGGCTTCGGCATCGAGTGCCTCGCCCAGCCGGTCGTGCAGGGCCTCGACCTGTGCCGGGTCGGCAAGAAAGCGCGTCGCGAGCCGGGTGAGACCGTTGCCCATCGGGTAGGGGCCGAAATTCATCTCGGTGAGTTTCACGCTGGCCGGCGGCAGGTTCGACCCTTCGAACGCGCCGTCGAGCATGTAGGAACGATCCGCGGCAAGAACGAGTTCGAGCAGCGTGCCGGTGAAGCAGGAGCCGGGTTCCACCAAGGCGATCAGGCTGCGGGAGGATACGTCGAGGCGCTTCAGCGTGCGCTTCCAGAAAAGCACGATCTCCCGCACCAGCCAGTCGCCCGACATCTTGGACAGCAGCGAATCGTAAGCCTGGACCAGATCGGCATCGCCTTGGCTGTGCAGGACCCAGGTCCCGATCTCGGTCTCGTTGAGGCGAAGGTGCATCACCGCGTCGTCGAGGTCGCGGGCAAGCGCCAGCGGCCAGAAAGCGGCGCCGGTCTCGTGGAGTGTCCGCGGCGGGGGGGCTGCAGGCCCCTTGATCCGGAAGTGCGCGGAGCGGCCCTCGCGGTCGATCTCGACCGTGAGGTGACCGTAGCGCAGCGTGTCGCCCTCGATCGTACGCTGCACATCGGGCAGGGCAATCCCTGCGACATCC
>JAEZHS010000401.1 GCA_023436825.1 Pseudomonadota bacterium
TCGTCGGCAGCGTCAGAAGTGTATAAGAGAGAGCTCCGCTACACCGTCGCAACCTCGCTCGCCGTCGGCAGCTCGGGCCGGCGTCGGGAGAAGATGCTGAGCCCGGCCGGCAGGACGGTCAGGATCAGGACGGGCGCCAGAAGCGTGCCGCCGCCCACGACGACGGCGAGCGGCCGCTGGACCTGGCTGCCGATCGCGGTCGAGAAGGCCGCCGGGATCAGGCCGACGCAGGCCGCGATGCAGGTCATCAGTACCGGCCGCATCTGCTGCTCACAGGTCCCGGTGAGCGCGCGGGCGCGGTCCAGGCCCGATTCGATCAGGCGGTTGTAGCAACCGACCACCATGATACCGTTCATGGCGGCGATGCCGAACAGGGCGACGAAGCCGATGGCGGCCGAGATGCTGAACGGCATGTCGGCCAGGACCAGGCCGAAGATGCCGCCGACCAGGGCCATCGGGATGGCGCTGCCGGCCAGCAGCGTGTCGGTAAGCGAACCGAAGCTGACATAGAGCAGCAGCAGGATCACGCCGATCGCGATCGGCACGGCGATCGACAGCCGCGCGATGGCGCTCTCGAAGTTGGCGAAGTCGCCCGCCCAATCGAGTCGATAGCCGCTCGGCAGCTTCACCTCCTGCTCGACCTTCTGCTGCGCCTCGAGCACGGCGCCGCCGAGATCGCGGCCGCGTACCGAGAACTTGACCGGGATGTAGCGCTCCTGCTGCTCGCGGTAGATGTAGAAGGCGCCGGTCGTCAGGCCGACATTGGCGACCTCGGCCAAGGGCACTTGAACGACACTGCCGTTGGGTCCGGGAGTGCCGATGGCGATGCGCTTCAGCGCCTCCATGTTCTCGCGATAGCGCGGCGCCAGCCGCACCATCATCGGGAAGTGCCGGTCGCTGCCTTCCTCGTAGACGTCGCCCGCCGCCTGGCCGCCGACTGCGGCTTGTATGGTGGCGTTGATGTCGCCCGGCGACAGGCCGTAGCGCGCGGCCTTCTGGCGGTCGATGTCGATGCGGATGGTCGGCTGGCCGAGCAGGGGCGGCACCTGGATGTCGGTGACGCCGCGAACCTTCTCCAACACGCCACGGATCTCGACGGCGATCTTGCGCAAGGTCGCGAGGTCGGGACCGGTGATCTTGACGGCGTTCTCGGCGTCGATGCCGGAGGCCGCTTCCTGGACGTTGTCCTGGATGTACTGCGAGAAGGCGAAGGTGACGCCGGGGAAGGTCTTGCGCAGCGCGCTGCCCATCTCGGCGATCAGCTCCTCCTTGGACAGTCCTTTCCGCCAGGTGTCGAAGGGTTTCAGCGGCACGAAGAATTCGACGTTGGAGAAGCCGTCCGGATCGGTGCCGTCGTCGGGTCGGCCGTGCTGGGTGATCACGGTCTCGACTTCGGGGAAGCTCTTGACCAGCCGGCGCATGCGGTTGGCGTAGGTATTGCCCTCGTCCAACGACACCGAGGGCGGCAGCGCCGCGCGCAGCCAGATGTTGCCCTCCTCGAGCTTGGGCAGGAACTCCAGGCCGACCGTGCTCGCCGCCACGCCGGCCGCGACCATGAGGGCAAGGCCCACCGTGACCGTGAGCCCGCGCCGCGCCAGCACGACGGCGACCACGCGCCGATAGAGACGGCGGAGGCCGCGCACGATGATCGTCTCCTTCTCCGACACCTTTTCGGGCAGAAGCAGCGCCGCCAGTGCCGGCGATACCGTGAAGGTCGCCAGAAGACCGCCGGACAGGGCATAGGCGTAGGTCTTGGCCATCGGCCCGAAGATGTGGCCTTCGACACCCGACAGGGTGAACAACGGCAGGAAGCCCGCGATGATGATGGTGGCCGAGAAGAAGATCGCCTGCGTCACCTCGCCCGAGGCGTGATAGATCGTGGCGATCTTGCCGGTCATGCCGCGCGGCGCCGGCTGCGTGTAGCGGGGCCGATGGCCGGCGCTCGCTTCGGCGAGATGGCGGAAGATGTTCTCGACCATGATCACCGTGGCGTCGACGATGATGCCGAAGTCGATGGCGCCCATCGACAGCAGGTTCGCGGACTCGCCGCTCAGCACCAGGATGACCACGGCGAACAGGAGCGCGAAGGGAATGGTCGCCGACACGATCAGGGCGCTGCGCAGATCGCCCAGGAACAGCCATTGGATGGCGAAGATCAACACCACACCCATGATCATGTTGTGCAGGACGGTGTGGGTGGTGATGTCGACCAGCACGCTGCGATCGTAGATGCGTTCGATGCGCACGCCGGGCGGCAGCAGGTCCGAACTGTTGATCCTGTCGACCTCGGCCTCGACCAGGCGCAGGGTCTGCATGGTCTTCGCCCCACGCCGCATCAGCACGATGCCCTGCACGATATCGTCCGAGTCGTTGTGTCCGGCGACGCCCAGCCGCGGCTCATGGCCGACAGTGATGGTGGCGACGTCGGACACCAGCACCGGCGCGCCGTCGCGCACCGTCAGCATGGTGTGACGGATGTCGTCCATGGTGCGGATCTGGCCGACGCTCCTGATCACCGCCGACTGCGGTCCGAGGTTGATGGTGTTGGCGCCGACATTGATGTTGGCGCCGGTCAGCGCATCCAGCACCTGCTTCAGCGTGACGCCGTAGGCCAGGAGCTTGTCGAGATCGACGGTGATGTCATAGGTCTTGCTCTTGCCGCCCCAGGTCGTGACGTCGATCACGCCAGGCACCGATTTCAGCCGGCGCAGCAGGATCCAGTCCTGGATGGTCTTGAGATCGGTGACGGTGAAGCCCTCAGGCCCGACGACGCGATAGCGGAAGATCTCGCCGATCGGGCTGGTCGGTGAGATGATGGGCTGCGCGCCGTTGGGCAATGGCCCGAGCTGCGACAGGCGGTTGACCACCATCTGCGATGCCTGGGCGTAGGTGAGGTCGTAGGTGAACTGGACCTTCACGTCCGACAGGCCGGTCAACGAGATGGTGCGGATCGACTTCACGAAGGGAAGCCCCGCCATCTGCACCTCGATCGGGATGGTGATGTAGCGTTCCATCTCGTCCGACGACTGGCCGGGATTCTGCGTCACGATGTCGACCAGGGGCGGCACCGGGTCGGGATAGGCTTCGATATTCAGGTTGCTGTAAGCGAACAGCCCGCCGGCGATCATCGCCACGCTCAGAATCATCACAAGGATGCGCTGGCGGAGAGCTGCGCCGATAATTGCCTGCATATCGTGACCTGCCTGGATGTCCGCCGTCGCGGACGGCGTTGCCCCTTACAGGTCTCTTACGATACGTGGCTTACACCTTACTGACTTGCCGGGCGCTGCGCCTTCGGCGGCCTGCATACCATGCGCTGCGCCGGGTTCGTCGGTTGGTCGCGGTTCCACCAGCCGCCGCCCAACGCCTGGAACAATGCCGCAGTGTCCATGAGACGATTGGCCTGCGCCTGGATGCGCGCCAACAACGCCTGCTGGTAGGTGAGCTCGGCAATGAGCACGACGACGTAGGTCGTGTCGCCGACGTCGAGCCGACGGCGGGCGATGTTGCGGCTGGTCGCCGCCGCCTGCTCGGCCGTCACGGTCGCCTTCAGCGCCAGCGCGTCGTATTCGAGCGCGCGCAATGTGTCGGCGACGTTGCGGAAGGCGGTGAGGACCGTCGATTCGTACTGCGCCTGGGCCTGCTCGAGTGCGGCCTGTGCGGCCCGCTTCTTGGCCTGCAGCGCGCCGCCGTCGAGCAGCGTCTGCATGATGCCGCCGGTGACGACGCTGTAAGCCGGGCCAACCGCCGGGCTGAACAGCGTACCCAGCGTCAGCGCCTGCGAGCCGACCGACGACGACAGGTTGATCTGCGGCAACTGGGCGGCCACGGCCACGCCGACTTGCGCCGATGCCGCATGAACGTTGGCCTCGGCGGCGCGGATGTCGGGCCGCTGCTCGACCAGCCGCGACGGCAGGCTGAGCGGCAGGTCGGCCGGCAGCTTCAGGTCGTTGAGCTGGAAGTTCTCGGCCAGCGCGGTGCTGGGCAAGCTGCCGGTCAGGGTGGCGAGCAGGTTGCGCTGCTGCGCCAGCGCCTTCTGCAAGGGAGGGAGGGTGGCTTCAGCCTGCGCCAGCGCCGTCTCCTGGACGGCCACATCGGCACCGGTGATGGCACCCAGCCCCGCCTGGCCCTGCAGGATGCCGAGCGTCTCGCGCTGGGCGGCGATGATGCGCTGGGTCGCCTGGACCTGGGCGCGCAGCGATGCCTCGGTGATCGCCGCCACCACCACGTTGGAAGCGAGCGTGAGATAGGCCGCCTCGAGCAGGAAGCACTGCCCTTCGGCCTGCGCCTCGGCCGATTCGATGCCGCGCCGCGTGCCACCCCAGACGTCGGGCGAGTAGGTGATGTTGAGCAGAGCCGTGAATAGGCCGAACACGAAGTTGCCGTCGGCCGTCGGCGCCGACAGCACGGTGGGCGCCTGTGTCTGCGCGGCCGTGCCGGCCACACCGACGGTGGGAAACAGCGTCGCCCGCTGGGCTCGCGCCGTCTGTTGCGACACCTTCAGGGCCGCGACGGCCGACTTGATGTCGGGATTCGCCCGGAGCGAGCGCTCGATCAGCCCGTTGAGCTGCTGCGACTGGAAGACCGTCCACCACTGGCTCGGGATGTCGAGATCCTGCACCACGCGCTGGGCCTCACCGCCCGAGATGCCGGCCGAGACGAGGTTCAGGGTCGTGCCTTCGTCGGGCAGATAGCGATTGGTCGGCGGCGGCTCGGGCGTCTTGAAGTCGGGGCCGACCATGCAGCCGCCGAGCGACGCCATCAGCGCCAGGCAAGTGGTAAAGCGCACGCGAGCCATCAGTGGACCTCCGCCACGCCGGACGCCGGCGCGGCCCGCCGGACCGCACGACGCGAGAAAAGCCCGATCGCTGCCGGCAGCACAGTGAGGAACAGCAACGGCGCCAGCAGCGTGCCGCCGACCACGACAACAGCCAGTGGCCGTTGCACCTGGCTGCCGATCGCCGTCGAGAAGGCGGCCGGCAGCAGGCCGACGCAAGCAGCCGCACAGGTCATCAGCACGGGCCGCATCTGCACCGAGCAGGTCTCGATCAAGGCGTTCTCCGGCGTGCGGCCAGCGTCGATCAGGCGATTGTAGCAGCCGACCACCATGATGCCGTTCATGGCGGCGATGCCGAACAGGGCGACGAAGCCGATGGCGGCCGAGATGCTGAACGGCATGCCGTTCGCGAACAGCGCCAGCACGCCGCCGACCAGCGCCATGGGGATGGCGCTGCCGGCCAGCAGCGTGTCTCGCAGTGAGCCGAAGCTGGTGAAAAGCAGCAGCAGGATCAGGCTGATGGCGATCGGCACGGCGACTGCCAGCCGCTGCAGTGCGTTCTTGAGGTTGCCGAACTCGCCGACCCATTCGACGCGATAGCCGCCCGGGATACTGACTTTCTCGGCCACGCGGTCCTGCGCCTCCAGGATGGCGCTGCCGAGGTCGCGGCCACGTACGGAAAACTTCACGGGGACGTAGCGCTCCTGCTGTTCGCGGTAGATGTAATAGGCGCCGGAGACGAGTTCGACCGTGGCGAGCTCGCTGAGCGGCACTTGGGTGACGCCGCTGTTGCTCTGCACGCCGACCGGGATGCGCTTGATCGCTTCGATGTTCTCGCGATAGCGCGGCGCGAGGCGGACGATCATGGGGAAGTGGCGATCGCTGCCGTTCTCGTAGACGTCGCCCGCCGCCTGGCCGCCGATCGCCGCCTGGACGGTAGCGTTGACGTCGCCGGGAGCGAGGCCGTAGCGCGCCGCCTTGGCGCGATCGATGTCGATCTTGATGGTCGGCTGGCCGAGCGATGCCGACACGGCGAGATCGGTGATGCCGGGCACGGTGGCGATGGCGTTCTTGATGTCGTCGGCGACCTTGCCCAGCGTCTCGAGGTCCGGCCCGTAGACCTTGACCGAGTTCTCGCCCTTCACGCCCGACGCTGCTTCCTGGACGTTGTCCTGGATGTACTGCGAGAAGGTGAAGTCCACGCCGGGAAAGGCCTTGGTCAATGCTTCGTTCATCTCGGCGATCAGCCCATCCTTGTCGAGGCCCTTGCGCCACTGATCGAAGGGCTTCAGCGGGACGAAGAACTCGGCATTGAAGAAGCCCGTCGAGTCGGTGCCGTCGTCGGGCCGGCCGTGCTGGGAGATCACCGTCTCGGCCTCGGGGAAGCTCTTGATCAGGCGGCGCATGCGGTTGGCGTAGTCGTTGCCCGCTTCCAGCGAGATCGAGGCCGGCATGACGGCCCGGATCCACATGTTGCCCTCCTCGAGCTTGGGGAGGAACTCCAGGCCGATGGTGCTGCCGGCCAGGACAGCGAGAGCGACGGCGCCCACGCCCGCAGCGACGGTGGTGCGACGACGGACGAGGACGATGCCGCGCAGCCTGTCGTAGCCGCGATGGAGAGCGCGCACCGCACGTGTCTCGGCGTGGCTCACCCTCTTCGGCAACAGCATGGCGGCGAGCGCGGGCGAGATCGTGAAGGTGGCCAAGAGACCGCCCGACAGGGCGTAGGCGTAGGTGCGGGCCATCGGGCCGAAGATGTGGCCTTCGACGCCCGACAGGGTGAACAACGGCAGGAAGCCCGCGATGATGATGGTGGCCGAGAAGAAGATCGCCTGCGTGACCTCGGTCGAGGCATGGAAGATCGTTGCCAGCTTGCCGTCGAGGCCTTCCGGTGCAGGCCGCACCGTACGGGCTTCGGCGCGGCCGACTTCCGACAGGTGGCGATAGATGTTCTCGACCATGATGACCGTGGCGTCGACGATGATGCCGAAGTCGATGGCGCCCATCGACAGCAGGTTCGCCGACTCGCCCGACAGCACCAGGATGACCACGGCGAACAGCAGCGCGAAGGGAATGGTGGCCGACACGATCAGCGCACTGCGCAGGTCGCCCAGGAACAGCCACTGGATCAGGAAGATCAGGACGATGCCCATCACCATGTTGTGCAGCACGGTGTGGGTGGTGATGTCGACCAGGGCGCTGCGGTCGTAGATCCGCACGATGCGCACCCCGGCCGGCAGCACGCCCGTGTTGTTGATCTTTTCGACCTCGGCCAGCACGCCGGTCAAGGTCGGCATCGTCTCGGCGCCACGCCGCATCAGGACGATGCCCTGCACCACGTCGTCGTCGTCGCTTTGCCCGGCTATGCCGAGCCTCGGCTGATTGCCCACGGTCACAGTGGCGACGTCGGAGACCAGCACCGGCGAGCCGTCGCGCACCGTCAGCATGGTGTTGCGGATGTCGTCCATGGTGCGGATCTGGCCGACGCTGCGCACGATCGCCGACTGGGAGCCGATGTTCACCGTGTTGGCGCCGACATTGATGTTGGCGTTGGTCAGCCCGTCCAGCACCTGCTTCAGCGTCAGCCCGTAGGCCAGGAGCCGGTCGAGATCGACGGTGATGTCGTAAGTCTTGGTCTTGCCGCCCCAGCCCGTGACGTCGATCACGCCGGGAATCGCCTTGAAACGGCGCTGCAGGATCCAGTCCTGGATGGTCTTCAGGTCGGCGACGCTGTAGCCGGGCGGGCCGACCACGCGGTAGCGGAAGATCTCGCCGATCGGGCTGGTCGGCGACAATGACGGCTGCACGCCGTTGGGCAGCGGCGGAAGCTGCGACAGACGGTTGATCACCATCTGCGAGGCCTGCTGGTAGCTTACGTCATAGGTGAACTGCACCTTCACATCGGAAAGCCCGAACAGCGAGATCGTGCGGATTGCCTGGACGTAGGGCAGGCCCGCCATCTGGATCTCGATCGGCACGGTGATGTAGCGCTCGATCTCCTCCGACGACTGGCCGGGATTCTGGGTGATGATGTCGACCAGCGGCGGCACCGGGTCGGGATAGGCTTCGATGTTGAGCGTGCGATAGGCGAACACGCCGCCGATCATCAGCACGATACCGAGAATGATCACCAGGACGCGTTGCCTGAGAGCGTTGGCGATGACGGCCTGCATGGAACGACGGCCCTGATGTTGACGAGCGAGCCGCGATCAATCGCGACGGGCGGCGCGATCGATGAACAGCGTGCCGCTGGTCACGACGGTCTCGCCGACGGTGAGCCCCTTCTTGACCTCGACCAGCCCATTGCTCGTGTCGCCGCCCACGATGGGGCGCGACACCACGGTCTTGCTGTCGGGCCGCGCCACCCAGACGCGGGCATTGGCGCCCTCGTAGACGATCGAATCGGCCGGCACCGCAGGCATCGACCGGTCGTCGCCTGAGACGATGCGGAAGGAGGCGAACATCTCGGGCTTGAGCTCGAGGTTGTGGTTCTTGACTGCAGCGCGCACCGGCAGCCGGCGCGTGTTGGGATCGAGGGCCGGCGCGACATAGTCGAGCTTGGCGCTGAACACCTGGCCGGGGAAGGCTAGCACGGTGACATGGACCGGCGCGCCGACCCTCATCCGCGGCGCGTCGGACTCGCGCACATTGGCAACCAGCCACACCGTCGACAGGTCGCCGATCGTGAACACCGGATCGTTGGCGCCGGCGTTGATGTACTGGCCCAAGCCCACCTTGCGCTGGATGACGGTGCCGGCGATCGGCGCCGCCACGATGGTTTCGGCACCGACACGATCGCGCTTCTCGAGATCGGCAATCTCCTCGTCGCTACGGCCCAGGATGCGCAGCCGGTTGCGAACCGCCGCCAGGGTGATCTCGGCCGAGCGCAGGTCGCCTTGGGCGGCCACCAGATCCGATTGCGCCTGCTCGTAGTCCTTCAGGGCGCCCCCGCGGATTGCCAGCAGCTCCTTCTGGCGCTTCTCGGCGGCCTGAGAAAGCACGAGCTTGGATTTGGCTTTTTCGACGCCGGCTACGGCGGTGATGAGATCGTTGTGACCTTGCACGAACTCGCTCGCCTCGATGGCGAACAGCGGCGCGCCGCGCTCGACGTAGTCGCCGGGCTTGACGATCAAGCGGCTGACGCGACCGGAATACGGCGAGAATACCGGCGTCGTCGTGTCCTCGTTGATGGCGATGCGGCCATCGGTGGCCCGCTCCTCGCGGAACGCCATCGGCTCGACCTTTGCGAACCGGAAGGCTGACCACTGCGAATCGCTCGGCCGGAAAGAGCCATCACTTTCGACGACGGCCGGTGGCCGCATCAGCGCGTTGCCGGGGTTCGTGTTCAACATCATCCATCCGCCGACCATGGCAAGACCCGCGAGGCCCGCGCCGGCAAACCACCAACGGTGGCGCGGCAGGCGCTTGGTCAGCGAGGAAGTGGTTGGCGTGCTCATTGGCCGGGAACTTAGGGAGTCCAGATTACGGAAGCCTGACGCCCTGCGTTGGGGCCTGTGACGGGATGCTAGAATGCGTTACACCGCTCTGACATGGCGTAAGGCACATCGATGCGCATCCTTCTTGTCGAGGACAACGCTGAACTCGTTTCCCTGATCCTCAGAGGGCTCGAACGCAGCGGAATCGCCGCTGATCCGGTGGGGAACGCCGCCGATGCTGGCCATGCTCTGGCAATGGTTCGCTATGCGGCCGTGGTGCTCGACCTGGGATTGCCGGACGAGGACGGCCTGTCGTGGCTGCGCGGCATACGTGCTCGCGGCGATTCGACACCCGTGCTCGTGCTGACGGCGCGCGACGGCGTCAGCGACCGCGTCACCGGATTGCGCGCAGGCGCCGACGACTATCTGGTCAAGCCGTTCGCCATGGAAGAGCTCGTGGCGCGTCTCAGGGCATTGCTGCGGCGCTCTGACAATCTTCTCGGCCAGTGCCTGTCACTGGGCAACGTCGCGCTCGACACCGAGGGCCGGCAAGTAACCGTCGGCGGCACCGTGCGTCCGTTCTCCAGCCGCGAGACGGCAGTGCTGGAAATCCTGCTCAGGCGTTGCGGCAACGTCGCGCCCAAGCGGCTGTTCGAGGATCACCTCTTCGGCCTGACCGACGAGGTCGGATCCAATGCGGTGGAGGTCTACATCCATCGCCTGCGGCGCATGCTGGCCGACAGCGGCGCCACGGTGCAGGTCCACACGGTCCGCGGCGTCGGCTACATGCTGGCCGAAGCGAAGGCAGACTGAGAACAGCTAGGGGCCGATCGCTTCTTCGTCTTCCAGACCGCGCGCATCCTGCGCGCTCATGATCATGCGCGCATGTGAATGCGCTTGAGCGCGCAGGATGCGCGCTGTCCGCAAGAGAATGAATTCCCAGCCGTCAATGTATGCCTTCGGGCACTGCCCAGCCGGCTCCCAAGCGCTAGAGTGCATTTCCAAATGGACCTCCGTCGCCCACTTGATTAGAATTATTCTAAACTGTATCCTGAAGTCCAAACACGAGCGGAGAGTCCCATGGCGACTGACAGCAAATGCCCGTTCTCGGGCGGTAGGCGATCCCCGACGAATCGTGAGTGGTGGCCGAACCAGCTCGACCTCCAGGTCCTCCATCAGCACTCCGCCCTGTCCAACCCGATGGGCAAGGCGTTCGACTATGCGAAGGAATTCAAGAGCCTCGATCTCGATGCCGTGATCAAGGATCTGCACGCCTTGATGACCCAATCGCAGGATTGGTGGCCGGCCGACTTCGGCCACTATGGGCCGCTCTTCATCCGCATGGCCTGGCACAGCGCCGGAACGTATCGAATTGCCGACGGCCGAGGCGGTGCCGGCGGCGGCCAGCAGCGCTTTGCGCCGCTCAACAGCTGGCCCGACAACGTCAACCTGGACAAGGCCCGGCGGCTGTTGTGGCCGATCAAGCAGAAATACGGCGCCAGGATCTCGTGGGCCGACCTGCTCATCCTCACGGGCAACGTCGCGCTCGAGTCCATGGGCTTCAAGACATTCGGGTTCGCCGGAGGCCGCGTCGATACCTGGGAACCCGAGCAGGACATCTATTGGGGTCCCGAAGGCAAGTGGCTGGCGGACGAACGCTACAGCGGCGATCGCGACCTGCAGAACCCTCTCGGCGCCGTCCAGATGGGCCTGATCTACGTCAATCCGGAAGGCCCCAACGGCAAGCCGGATCCGCTCGCCGCGGCGCGCGATATCCGCGAGACGTTCGCGCGCATGGCGATGGACGACGAGGAGACCGTCGCGCTGATCGCGGGCGGCCACACGTTCGGCAAGACCCACGGCGCCGGCGACGCGGCCCTGGTCGGCCCGGAACCCGAAGCCGCGCCCATCGAGCAGCAGGGGCTGGGCTGGAAGAGCAGCTTCCGCTCCGGTAAGGGCGGCGACCAGATCGGCAGCGGCCTCGAGGTCACCTGGACCACCACGCCGACGAAGTGGAGCAACGATTTCTTCGACAATCTGTTCGGCTACGAGTGGGAGCTGACCAAGAGTCCCGCCGGCGCGCATCAATGGATGGCCAAGGGCGACGCCGGCGCCGGCAAGTTCCCGGATGCCGCCGACCCATCGAA
>JAEZHS010000575.1 GCA_023436825.1 Pseudomonadota bacterium
CCCCGTGCGCTCCCGCCTCCCGGCGCCTCCGCAGGAGGTGCAGGGAGGTCACCCGCCAGCTGCATCTCGAGTTCGGCGCCTTGCGCCTTGGCCTCGGCGACGATCAGATCGACGGCGTCCTGCGTCAGGTTCTGCACCGGCACGCTGCGCTTGTCCTCAACGTCCTCGAGATCGACCGCGACGCCGCTCAGCCGGTACATCAGGGCGTCCTTGAGCAGCGCGGAGATGACGCGGAACCCGTCATTCTGGCGCATCAGGACATGCGGGACATACTCGCTTGCCTCCTTCGCCCACTTCTCCTGGCCCGGCGCCGTCGGCGCGAACCTGGCGAGGTCGTCGGAGCCAGTGAAGACGCGCATGAGGCCCGGCATCAGCGATTCGACCACGTCGGCGAACTCCGACGTTACGATCGAGGAGGCGCCCTCCTGCTCGTCGCCATACGGCTGGCGATCGTAGTAGGCGAGCGCCTCCTCGCGGATCGCGCTCAATGCTGCGTCCTGGAAGCCGGATGCGGCTTCCTCTTCCTTGCGCAGCAGCGCGATCAACTCTTCGTCGGGGAGCGGCATTACACGATCCTCCGCTTGAGGCCGTTGATCAGTTCCTCGATCCGCCGCTCATCGGCTTCGCAGCGTTGCGCCACGGGATAGGCGAAGGTCAGCGCCAGCGCGTCTCCATCATCGGGCGAGGCGAGACCGCGGCGACGCATGTCCTGCTTGCGCTCGAGCTGCAGCGCGTTGGCGGCGTCGTAGCCGTACTCGACATTGGTGAGGTCGGCGGCGAGATCGCGGTCGTCGGGCAGGCAGCCGACGTTGATCCAGTCTTTCAGGAAGCCCCACATCTCCGACCGCTTGTTGGCGTACAGCGCCCTGGCATTGCCCCCCGCCCCACCGTCGGTGCGATCGGCCTTGCCGCCGAAATCGACGGCGACGAGGCCTTCGCAGCCGAGCTGGCTCAGGCGATCGAAGACGCCCCAGCCGATGCCCGTGGCATCGACGAAGATCGCCGCGGGCTTGTGCAACTCGACCTGCTCGAGCACGCGGCTCGCGACCTGCATCAGGTCGGGGATGCGGAACTTCACCGCCGGGATCGAACGGGCGTCGAGGCCCTGGCGGAACCGGATGACCGTCTGGTCGCTGCCCTGGCGCGCGATGTCCACGCCCATGATCAGCGGCGCCTCCGGGCCGGCCACCAGCTCGCGGGCGATCGCGGCTTCGACACGTTCGCCGTCGATGAACTGCAGGTCGCCGGCACGCGGAAAGACGCCGCGCACACGCACCCGGATGAAATCGGAGTCCTCGCCGTAGTCCTTCACCCACTCGTCGATCTGCGCCTTGTTGGTCATCGACACAGAGCGAGAGTCGACCTGGACCGGCTGCCAGCGATGAGCGAAGCGACCGCCGGCGAAGCATTCGCGGAAACGGCCCGTGTTGCGCGTCGGATTGCCAAAGACGCACCAGAAAAGTTCCGTCCTGGCGTCGGTCAGAGCGCCTTCGATGGTTTCCCAGATGCCGTCTGGGATCGACGAGGCCTCGTCGAACACGGCGAAGGCGCGGCGGCCCTTGTTGTGCAGGCCGGCGATCGCTTCGATGTTGTTCTCCGACCACGTGATCGCATCGACGCGCCAGGTCTTCTCGTGGCCGGGCAGGGTCGAGGCGAGCGCCGTCGCCGAATAGGAGAACCAGCTGCGGTTGATGCAGAGCCCATACCACTTGGCGAGCTCCGGCCAGGTCTTGGTGCGAAGCTGTCCTTCGGTGTTGGCGGTGACGATGCCGCGCGTATCGCGCACGGTCGACAGCGCCCACAGCACGATCCAGGCCACCAGCGCCGACTTGCCGACCCCATGGCCGGAAGCGACGGCGGCGCGCACTGCCTCCTCGGTGCCGATCAGGCCCTCACCCAGCCGCTCGAGGATGTCGCGCTGCCAAGGCTCGGGGCCCTGCTCGTCGGCGAGCGCCGTGCCGGCCACACCCCACGGGAAGGCGTACATGACGTAGCCCAGGGGATCGAAGCGCAGCGCGCCGATCTCGCTGTGCAGGCGCTTGTGGAACTCAGCTGCGGCGGACATTCTTCGCCCTCTCTCCGGCAGCATCCAGCGAGGCCAGCATCTCCGTCGGTGCCTGGTCGTCGTGCTCGATCTTTTCGCGCCACCGCTCGGGCTGGCGGCTCTTCAGCCAGAACAGGCAGGCTGCCGTGTCCGGCGGATAGTGCTCGGTGTAGGCCACCTCGAGCGCCTTGCCCTGGTGGCTGAAGATGCGCACGGCGTCGTGGCTGAAGCCCATGGCGCGACGCCACAGCCGGTCGGCGACGTCGGCGTCAGCCAGCGTCCGGCCGGCGCGGACGGCGGCGGCGAACTCAGGGATGGAGACCAGCCACTCCTGCAGCGTGGCCGGCGGCACATCGAAGAAGCGCGCCAGCTCCTGGTCGTCGGCGCCCAGCAACAGGCAGAGCTTGCGTGCCTGCTCGGCGAACTCGGCCCGGTAGGACGAGTGTGGGACGGCGCGCTTGGCGCGGGCGGTTTTGGGAGAAGCGGGTGTCGTGTTCACCCGTGAATAGAAACGGAGAACTACATGAAGGAGTCAACGATACGTGCGTCATACCCGTGAAGAACGTGATTCGCGACTTCTGACGGCGTTGCCCCGTTCAACGTCGAAGGCCGAGATGCCTCAACCACGCATCGATCTCGCCGAACGCATCCTGCTGCCGCTGCCCCTCGACGGCGGTGGCCTTCGCGGCGACGAAGCTGGCTTGTTCTTCACGATTTGAGCGTCATGCGGCATCAGGAAGTCGACAATGACTTCGATAGCGGGATCACCCTCAGCGGGCTGAATATGCCGGGCAAGCTGAAAATGGCGCAGGATTCTGCGCTGTTGATAGCCCTGCTCCTGCAGGGACTCGATGAGCGAGGCGTACTCACCATAACCCAGCACCTCGGCGTCGAAGCCGAGATCGACGTCGATCGTGCTGACATGGCATGCCTCAGGGCCGTCAGACGCCAGTCCGTCACGCAGTGCCCAGATTCCGAGCGCCATGTGGCGTGTCCCAGGATCGCAGATGGAACGCCCGGGCAGTCATATCGATTGGACAAGCGGAGCGTGAGATAGCCCTAGAGCGTGATGGGATTAGGTTGACCATAGCCTGCTTCAGCGAAGTAGTTTGAGCATTCGACAGGTGTTGTGAGGGGCAGGATTTCGGCGATGGCGTCGTGGAGGGCATTGACGGTGCGTCGGGCGGCTTTTCGCAGCCAGTGCTTGAGCTTGGCGAAGAACATCTCGATGGGATTGAGATCCGGGGAGTACTTGGGCAGGAAGAAGAGCTTGGCGCCCGCAGCGCGGATGGCGTTGCGAACAGCTTTGCCCTTGTGAGAGCCAAGATTGTCGAAGATGACGATGTCGCCCGGCTTGAGCGTCGGCGCGAGGACCTCCTCGACGTACTGGAGGAAGCTCTGGCCATCGATGGGGCCATCGATCAGCCACGGTGCGGTGAGCCGATCGTGACGCAGAGCGGCCAGGAAGGTCATGGTCTTCCAATGGCCGTGCGGCGCCTTGCCTGGCAACCGCTGTCCGCGCGGCGCCCAGCCGCGGAGCGGTGCCATGTTGGTCTTAGTCCAGGTCTCGTCGATGAAGACCAGACGGGAGGGGTCGATGCGGTTCTGGTAGGCCATCCACTGCAGGCGGCGGCGCGCTACATCCGGCCGCTCGCGCTCGCTGGCGACCAGCGTCTTTTTTTATACGTCAGCTTCTCGCTGTGAACGAAGTCCCAGACCGTATGGTAGTCGACCTGCAGGCCATGCTCGGCCAGCTCGTCGACCAGGCCGCGCAGCGTAAAGTCCTGTGTCCGGCAACGCTCAAGCAGCCAGTCTCGGTACTCGCCAACGATCTTTTTCGGCCGGCAGCCGCCCATTGGCTTGGCCGCCATGCTGCCCGTCTCACGGAACCGGCTAACCCAGTCGATCGCCGTTTTGATGCCTATGCCATACCGATCCGCCGCTTGCCGGCGCGACATGCCTTCTTGCTCAACGGCCTGTATCACCCGCTCACGAAGGTCTATCGAATAGGGTCGTGCCATCCATGCTGGCCTCCTGCCCAGCCAGCATCTTGAATCACTTCTCGACCCGCTTGGGAATCCCCTTCCGATTCGGAATCATCTCATCCCGCTCTAGTTGTGGTTTGAGGTCGTCACCGGCGACCACGAACGCTCTGCTATGACGGGCTCAAGGTAGGAAAGGCATTATAGATGTTCGGAACTTGCGGGAGCGGATGATCGAGAACAAGCTTCCAACGCACGCTCGATTACTTCCCTGGCAATGGACTCGCAGTCCATCAGAGGGAGATCACCTACACTCGGATCATTGCGCAACACTTCAGCTCCCGCCTCGACCATCTCGCGGGTGATCTCGATTTCATCCGGCTTGGTACGCCCTGTTGAACTAGGGCTTGCATCGGGTTGGCTCAGCCCGGCGGACCGCTTTTGTGCCTCCATTTCTTTCCTGCCCAGGCGAAGCGTCACGTTCGTCGCGCCAGCCCGCCATGCCTTCAGTGGCGCCGTCCAGTCATTGCGTCGACAAGGCGGCAGGGCCCCGGTGCGGCGATACTCAGCCACCGTACGCGACGCAACCCGTTTGCCGGTCTCGGCTTCGATCGACGCCGCGATCTCGTGGTCGTGATAATGGCCGGCCATTCGCTGCAGGATTTCGCTACAACGGGCGTCCCAATTCCGCTTGGTATTCATGGTGTGCGCCCTTCCGCCGTCGTATAGAAGGTCCTCGCCTCCGGCGTCCGCGTCTCGATCTCCGCCAATCGCCGCTCGTAGTGCGCCGCTTCGGCGATGCTGCCGATGCAATGGAAGGTGTCGAAGGCGCGCACCGACCAGCCGGCGCGGATGAAAGAGGCGCGCATCGTCGGGCGCAGCCGGCCGGCCTGCATCAGCCTGCGGCAGGCGGCGACGATCACCGCCCGGCTATGGCGTGAAGTCATTGGTGGTCCTCTGGGGACTGGGGTGGCTTGCCGAACACGTCGGGGCGCAGCTCGTAGCGCGTGACCTGGCCGCCAAGGGCGATTTCGATGGGGATGCAGGCGGTCGGACCGACCCGGCCGCGCCGCAGCCACTGGGCGACATGCGATTGTGTCTTGCCGATACGCCTTGCCAGGGCGGTCTGCCCGCCGGCCAGGGATACGGCCCTCAAGAGAGCTTCCATGACCGTGGGTTTTACCCCACTACAGTTATGTATGTCAAGAACCTGTGTTATCAATAACTACGCTAGCATTGCCGTCATGACGAACATCGGTGAACGGGTCAAAGCAGAGCGGCGAGCCAAAGGCTGGTCGCAGGCGGAACTGGCGCGGCGCGTGACACGTGCCGGCTATTCCATCACTCAAGGCGGCATCGCCCAGATCGAGCGCCGCGGCGACACTGAGCCAAAATCGATCGTGCAGCTCGCGCAGGCGCTGCAGGTGTCGGTGACTTGGCTGCAGTCGAACCGTGGCGACAAGATGGTTGGCGTGATCGCCGGCGACGACGACGACCAGCTGTCGCTCGCCGACGGCGGCAAGCGTGGCCGGCGCGGCGGTGCAGCGGCCGCGGCCGCCGCAGCGCGCGCGATGGGCGGACGCCCGCCGTTGCAGGTATTTGCCTCGGCTCAGGGCGGCACCGAAGGCGCCATGCTCCTGTCCAACGAACCGGTGTCGTGGATTCCGCGCGATCCGCGTCTCGAAGGCTTACAGGACGCCTATGGTTGCTTCGTATCGGGCGATTCGATGGAGCCGGCCTACGAGCGCGGCAACTTGTTGCTGGTCAACCCCTCGGCCGACGTCTCGCCGGGCGACGATTGCGTCTTCCTGCGCGAGACCGCCGACGGCTCGCGCTACGTTCTGATCAAGCGCCTGGTCCGGCGCAACGAGGCGAGCTGGACAGTCAAGCAGTACAATCCGGCCAAGACCTACACCCTGTCGCGCAAGGAATGGCAGAAGGCGCACCTGGTGATCGGCAAGTACAACAGGGCAAGCTGACCTGGGGATAACTCGCACCCCTTGATTAAATAACCATGGTTATCATATAGGGGCTCCATAGCAGGAGCCCCTATGTCCTCTGACGAAGCCCTTGCCAGTCGCACCAAGCGCCTGTCGGCCTGGCAGGCTGACCGCGCCGCCCTCCTGCAGCAGGCCGACGCCTTCGTGGTCGTGTCATGGTGGCAGGAAAAGAGCGGCGACGGCCGCGTTGGCGACTATGAGTACGAGCATCGGCCGACCTTGAACGATGCTCTCGATACCTACCGAGACTACGAGGATGGCGAGTTCCGCCGGGCGCGCGCCGTCGGCATTTTCGCCGTCAAGGATGGCCTGCCGATCGGCGGCCGGCTCGAGGCCACGCAGATCATGCGCCTGATGCGTGAAACGCGACGGGCGACATAGAGGCCGGCACACGGGCACAGCCTCGGTTGATGGCGCACCTTCCGTGTTGTTGAGAATGAATCGCCGCGCCGAACTCGAGCTTCTTGAAGCAAGGCACGCTAGGGAAAGGTAGCTGACTGCAACCGAACACCAGATGCAGTAGGGCAGATCTTATCGACAGGATTCTTTCAAAAAACCTTCAACTTTCACGGGCAAATGGCGTTCAAGCCACATGAGCACATATGACCCGACCGGCCGCATTACCTCCCAGGGCACCACGCGGGCGACCCTGGCGACGCTGGCCAACCGATGCCTGCTCGAAGCGCCTTCGCGGGCACTCGACGTCGAGATCTACTGCGCCATCCACGGCATCGAAGACGGCAACGACCTCGGCAGCCCGGCACTGATCGAGGCGCGGGCCAAGGGCGACGTGCTGATCGTCGAACCGGGGCTGCACGGCTGGGTGGAGGTGCCGCCTTTCACCGAGCAGCTCAAGTACGCCAAGTCGCTGCTGCCCGACGGGCTCTACACGATCTCCTCCGAGGCGCGGATCGTCTGCGCGGCCGCGCTGCGCGCGCTCGCCCTCACCGATGCGCCGCCGCTTCCCCATCTCAGCCTGTGCAACGAGCAGTGCGGCTGAGGCTCGCACGCGCGGCAAGCGACGTCACACTTCCCCGAGAAAGAATGTCAACCCAGGGGCAGCGCGACGGCATCCTGTAGCCCCTGGCCGAAAGCCGTGATCAAAAGGTGACGCTGATCGTGTATGGCCGCGGGCGCGGCTGCACTGAGGTGTCCCGACCGATGGAACCGGCAACCGCCGGCGGGCGTGCTTGTTCTCTGCGCAGGAAAGGAGATCGCCATGAAGACCATGGTCACGATCGCCGGCCTCGCAGCGCTTGCCGTGCTCGGCGCCGGCTGCACGAACGACTACTATTACGGCCGTCCCTACTACGGCTACAGCCAAGGCTACTACGCACCGAACTACGGCTACAGCCAAAGCTACTATACGCCGAGCTATGGATATTATGCGCCGGCACGGTACCGCTACGGCTACCCGCGCTACGGCTATTACAGCCCTTACTACGGCAGCGGCCCCTACTACGGCGGACCGGGGGTCACGTTCTCCGCGAACTTCCCGGAAGGCTGAGGTCAGGCAGCACCGTCAGGCGGCATCGAGGGCAGGCGGTCGAGCCGCCACGCACCGCGTCTCGGCCCGCTCGAGGGCCTTGGGCAACTCGACCGTTAGCCAGGCATAGGCCTTGTCGGCGTCGCGAAAGACCCGCAGCGACCGCTGGGCATGGACGACGCTCTCGAACAGCCTGACCTGGTCATAGACGTCGTCCGAAGCGGCAATGACGGCCACGCTGCCCATCGGCCCGACGGACTCGTGGGCGCGGATGCGCGCGCCGAGAACAGCCATGTCGTCGGCACTCAAGGCCAGGCGACTCTCGGCCATGTCGAGGACCTTGCGGTAGGACAGGGTGGCGGCCGTCATGAGCCCGTCGAGATAGTCCTCTATTTCAGCCCTGCTGAGCTCGCCGGTGGCCTTCGCGGAGACCAGGCGCGCGGCGTGATTCACTCCCCACATGATCGGCATGTGCCCCTCCCGACGGACCCCACTGTCCGTCAAGCGGCCGTTATCAGAAAAGTCGCGAAGGATCCGTGACTTTGTGGTGACCTTGGCCGCTCAAGGATAGAGCGGGACCCTGGCGCGCAGCGTCGTATCGGCCGAGAAGAGGGCCAACGGCAGCGTGCCGCAGAGCACGCCCAGCGGCGTCCGTCCCGCGGCAATCCCGGCCGGCGCAGCATCGAGCACGTTCACCGCCCCGCGCGGGATATCATCGAGGACGATAGCGGTGTCCTGCCAGCCATCGGCTGCCAGACGCACGTCGCCTGGCAGCAGCGGCAGGCGCAGAGGGAGACACGGCGCCACGATCAAGGCCCAGGCTTCCGGCCGCCAGCGGACGAAGGCGATCATGGCATCGGCCAAAGGCCCTTCGAGCCTGACCGGGCGATAGTCGCCGCCCTCGAACAAGGGCGCGAGGCGCTGGCGCAGCACGAGAACACGCGCAATCAAGGCTTGCTTGACGACACCGTCGCGCCAATGCTCGGCCAAGGCGGACAGCGGTCCGGCGAGCGGGGCTCGCGCGCGACGGCGCCAATCGACCGGACGGCGGTTGTCGGGGTCGACCAGGCTCAGGTCCCAGAGCTCGGTGCCCTGGTAGAGATCGGGCACGCCCGGCACGGTCATGCGCAGCAGGCATTGCGCCAGCCCATTGAGCGCGCCGGCCGGGGCGATGCGCTGCACCAGGGAAGCAATCTGCTGCAGCAGATCGGGCAGCGCGGCGTCGGCCACGAGCGTGGTCGTGAAATCGCGCGCCGCCGTCTCGTAGGCCTCGTCGACGGCGGCCCAGTCGCTGGCGAGCTTGGCCTCGCGCAGCGCCTTCTGCTGCCAGGCGACCAGCCGCTCGGCGAAGGCGCGCCGCCCCGAGCGGTCGCCGGCGTCAAGATCGAACGGCCAGGCGCCGACGATGGTCTGCAGCAGCAGGGCGATGTCGCCTGCGGAGGGAGCGGCATCACGGCAGAGCGGCCGGCTGGCCTCGACCCAGTCGCGCTGCAGGGCGGCCCATTTCACCGCCATGCCGCTCAGCACGGCGAGGCGCGCGCGCACGTCCTCGCCCCGCTTGTGGTCGTGGGTGGCGGTGGCCAACAGCGCGCGCGGCCAATCGGCCCGGCGCACCTGCATGCGGCGATGGAAGGTAGCGGCGTCGAGAGCGAAGGTGGCGGGATCGAAGCCGACGTCGTTGCGCGACAGCAACCGGCCGTAGCGATAGAAGCCGGTGTCCTCGACCGCCTTGGCGGCGATCGGCGCGCTCAACTGCTGGAAGCGCCCCACGGCGTCGGCATAGCGGCCATCGCCGAACCGCGCGCGCAACGCATCGATCGCCCAACGATCCGTGGCAAGACAAGTGCGGCGCGCGCCGGCGCTCGCGCGATCGAGGACGGCGCGGTCCGCGGCGGAAAGACGGCCGTCGCGGCTGTAGGTGCGATAGACCGGGAAGTGCGCCAGCAGCTCGGCCAGCACGCGGC
>JAEZHS010000580.1 GCA_023436825.1 Pseudomonadota bacterium
CGAAGAGATGGCCAAGCGGCTGGAAGAGCCGTACTAGGCCGACGAGAAGGAATTAAGTCATGCGTCACGGAAATCGCGGCCGGAAGTTCCACCGCACGGCAGAGCATCGCAAGGCGATGTTCTCCAATCTCGCGGGTGCTCTCATCAAGCACGAGCAGATCACGACCACGCTCCACAAGGCGAAGGACCTGCGTCCGATCGTCGAGAAGCTGGTCACGCTCGGGAAGAAGGGCGGCCTACATGCGCGTCGTCAGGCGATCGGTTATCTGCGCGATCCCTACATCGCCGACAAGCTGTTCACGACGCTCGGTCCGCGCTATTCCAAGCGCGCCGGCGGCTACCTGCGCGTCCTGAAGGCGGGCTTCCGCTTCGGCGACGCCGCCCCGATGGCCGTGATCGAGTTCGTCGAGCGCGACACCGCTGCCAAGGGCCAGGACTCCGGTCCGTCGGCCGAGCAGGCCGAGCAGCAGGAAGCGGCGTAAGCCTCCTCCCATGGATTGAACGACACGCCCGCCGGCCGCCCCGGCGGGCGTTTTGTTTGGTATTCTGCGTCTATGGTGCTGACCTTCAGAACGGCGATGCTGTCCGAGGGCGAAGAGGCCGGACGCGTCATACGCGCGGCCTTCACGCCCTACGTCCGCGCCCTGGGGCGCGAGTTGCCCGCCGACGGATCTGCTCGGTTTGCGGAAGAGTGGGAGCGCTTTGCGGCGGAACTGGAGCGCGGCGACGTCTACGTCGCCTTGGACGGTGAGCAGATCGTCGGCGCCATCAGGACGAAACCGCAGGAGAACGCGCTCTACATCCAGCAGATCGCCGTCGATCCGTCCCGACAGGGCACCGGTGTCGGCAGCTGGCTGCTGGCGCGGATCGACGAGGTGGCCCGATCGCGCGGCCTTGGCGGCCTGTCGCTCGAGACCGCCGAGATGGCCGAGGCCAATATTCGCCTCTACCGCCGGCACGGCTTCGAGATCGTGGGCCGCGGTCCACCCGACCATGGCCTCGACCCCCACACCCGGGGCCACATGCTGAAGTCGTTCTAGGACGACAGCCTGTCCCAAACGATCGGATACTTGTTGAACCCGCGGAAGCGGGCACGGCCACCTCGTTCGGGGGGGCCGTCGCGGGTCAGTCCATCGAAGCGCTGCACAAGCCGGCCGATGGCGATCGTGCCCTCGATGCGCGCCAGCACCGCACCCAGGCACATATGGACGCCCGAGCCGAAGGCGAAGTGGCGGTTGGGCTCGCGGCCGGCGTCGAACCGGTCGGGCTCGGCGAACTGCGCCGGGTCGCGGTTGGCGGCGCCGATGGCGATATGGATGTAGGTGCCTGCCGAAAGCTTCTCGCCGCCGATCTCGAGGTCGGACGCGAGGCGGCGATTGCCCAGCTGGTTGGAGCTCTCGAAGCGCAGCCCTTCCTCGACGCAGCTCTTCAGGAGCGCCGGGTTCTCCTTCAGTCGACGCAATTCGTCGGGGAAGCGCAGCAGGGCGTCGATCGTGTTGCCGATCAGGTTGGTGGTGGTCTCGTGGCCGGCGTTCAGCAGGAAGATGCAGTTCTGCACCAGCTCGTCGTGCGTCAGCCGCTCGCCGTCGACCTCGCCGTGGATCAGGGTGCCCAGCACGTCGCGATCGTCGGCCGGCTGCTTGCGCCGGTCGGCCACGAGGGCGTCGAGATAGGCCGAGAATTCGGCAACGGCGGCGTTGCCCGCCGCCTGGCGCTCGGGCCCGGCCACAGGCTCGAGAGCCCCGAGGATGGCGAGAGAGTAGCGCCTGAACGGCGCGTGTTCGCCCGCCGGCACGCCCAGCATGTCGCAGATCACCTCGACGGGCAGGCGGAACGCGAAGTCCTCGACCAGGTCCATGCGGCCCTTGTCGGCATGCTCGGCCAGCAGCCCGTCGACCACGGCTTCTACGCGCGGCTGCAAGGCCGACAACGCGCGCGGCGTGAACGCCGCGGCCAAGAGCTTGCGCACGCGCGTGTGCAACGGCGGGTCGTTGAACACCAGGCTGGTGGTGTGATGCTTGTAGAGGGGCGTGCCGATGCCGAACTTGGGACCGAACTCGGACTTCTTGTCCGACCGCATCACCGGGTCGCGATAGCAGACGGCGACGTCGGCATAGCGCGACAGGAACACGCTGCCGTCCGGCAGGCGCTTGATCGGCGCGAACCGGCGTAGCGCGTGATAGTAGGGGAAGGGATCGTCGAGGAAGGCACGTTCGAGGCTCGCCAGGTCGAAGCGGCGGGCGAAGCCCTCCGCCTCGTCCGCCGGCAGCTCGATCAGCCCTGCGCTCAGAGCTGCGCCTCCGACAGCGCAAACACCGTACGGCCAGCCGCCTTCAGAGGGCCGAGCTGGGCCAGGGCCGGCGGCAGGATGACCTCGGCGTAGAAGCGGGCAGTCACGATCTTGGCTTCGAGGAAGGCGGGATCGCCGTCGCGGCCGGCGAGCTTGCCCTGGGCCGCCAGGGCGCTCCTGGCCAGCAGCCAGCCGCCCAGAGCCGTCCCGGCCAGCCTCAGGAAGGGCACAGAGCCCGCCAGGGCGGCAACGAGGTCGGCCTTGACCGACTGGGCCGCCCACCTGGTGGCGTCCTCCAGGGCCGCTGCGGCGGCCTCCAAGGCCCTCCTGATGGCTGCCAGGTCGTCCCCCGGCGCGGCCTTCATCGTCTCGGCGGTGGCGCGCATTTCGACCACCAGCGCCAGCATGGTCTCGCCGCCGTCCTTGGCGATCTTGCGCCCGACAAGATCGCGCGCCTGGATACCGTTGGTGCCCTCATATATCGGCAAGATGCGCGCATCGCGCAGATGCTGCGCGGCGCCCGTCTCCTCGATGAATCCCATGCCGCCATGGATCTGCACGCCGGTCGAGGCGATCTCGTTGCCGAGGTCGGTGAACCACGCCTTGACGATCGGGATCAGGAGATCGACGCGGTCCTGGATCCTTTTCGCGGCGTCCCGGTCGGGATGCTTCAGCGCCCCGTCGATGCCGGCCGCCGTGTAGTAGCCCAACGCCCGCATCGCTTCGATCTGGGCGCGCATGGTCATCAGCATGCGGCGAACGTCGGCATGATGGATGATCGACACCGGCTGCGGCTTGTCGCTGCCGTCGTCCTTGGACTGCACGCGCGTCTTGGCGAAGGCGGCGGCCTGCTGATAGGCGCGCTCGGCGATCGCCAGGCCCTGGATGCCGACCGAGAGCCGCGCGTTGTTCATCATGGTGAACATGTAGGAAAGCCCGCGGCCTTCCTCGCCGACCAGGTAGCCGACGGCGCCGCCGTCATCGCCGAACGACATCACGCAGGTCGGGCTGGCATGGATGCCGAGCTTGTGCTCCAGCGACACGCAGCGCAGGTCGTTGCGCTTGCCTGGCTTGCCGTCAGGGCCGACCAGGAACTTCGGCACGATGAACAGCGAGATGCCGCGTACCCCGGCCGGCGCGTCGGGTGTGCGCGCCAGGACAAGGTGCACGATGTTCTCGGCCATGTCGTGCTCGCCGTAGGTGATGAAGATCTTCTGGCCGGTCACCAGGTAATGGTCGCCGTTCTTCACCGCGCGGCTCTTGAGCTGCGCCAGGTCCGAGCCAGCCTGCGGCTCGGTGAGATTCATGGTTCCGGTCCACTCGCCCGAGATCATCCTGGGCAGGAAGGTCGACTTCTGGTCGGCCGAACCGTGATGGTGGATGGCGTCGATGGCGCCCTGGTTGAGCAACAACACCAGGCCGAAGCCCATGTTGGACGCCTGCCACATCTCTTGCACTGTGGCCGCAAGCAGCCATGGCATTCCCTGACCGCCGAACTCGGGATCGAAGGGCAGCGAGTTCCAGCCGCCCTCGACGAACTCCTTGTAGATTGCGGCAAAGCCCGGGGCCGTCCGCACCACGCCGTTCTCGAGCTTGGCGCCCACCTTGTCGCCGTCGCGGTTGAGTGGCGCGAGGCCGTTGCCGGCAAGCTTGGCCGCTTCCTCCAGGACGGCGTCGATCGTGTCGTCCGTGGCATGCTCGTAGCCCGGCAGCGCAGCGATCTGTTGCAATCCTGCCACTTCGCGCAGCGCGAAACGCATATCAGCGAGTGGTGCGGTATAGGTCATCTGCTTTCCTCCAGACCGCAATATGCCGCGCTCAGTCGCTTTTGGCGACCGGCTCAGGTATTTTCCCGGCACCATGTCCGACACCGTTCTTCTCGCCATCGATGGCCCGCGGGCCACCATCACGCTGAACGATCCAGCCAAGCACAACCGCCTCGATCCGGAGGGGCTCGACCTCTTGATGGCGGCGGTCGAGACGGCCGATGCCAACCCCGACGTGCGGGTCACGGTGATCACCGGGGCGGGCGATAAGACCTTCTGCTCGGGCTACGATCTCGGCTCGATCCCGGCCAGCGGCCAGAAGCAGACCGGTCACAAGGACTCGGCCTTCGAGAACGTCATGGACCGCATCGAGGCGATGCGCATGCCGACGCTGTGCGCCCTGAACGGCGGCGTCTATGGCGGGGCGACCGACATGGCGCTGGCTTGCGACTTTCGCCTGGGCGTCAAGGGCATGAAGTTCTTCATGCCGGCGGCGCGCTTTGGCCTGCACTACTATCCGAGCGGGCTGCGCCGCTACACCCAGAAGGTGAGCCCGAGCTTCGCCAAGCGCGCCTTCCTGCTGTCGGAGAATTTTGCCGATATCGACCTGCTGGCTGTGGGTTACCTGGACTGGCTGGTCGATCGAAGCGAGTTCAAGGGAAAAATCGACGAGATTTCCAACCGGCTTGCCACGTTGGCGCCGCTTTCCATGGTGAACATGAAGCGTGCCATCGAGCAGTTTGCCCAGGCCGAGCCTGACATCCCGGCTATCCGTCAGAACATGCGCGAGTGCGCTACGTCCGAAGACCTCCGCGAAGGCCTGGCTGCTCTGCGTGAGCGCCGGCAGCCCGCCTTCAAGGGCCGCTGATTGATCATGCAGCGACGCCTGGCCGCCATCGTCCACGCCGACATCGCGGGCTTCACCCGCATGATGGAGGGCTCGGAGACGCGCACCTTCCGGCATCTGAAGACGGCCCAGATCGAGGTCTGGCGGCCGGCCATCCAGGCGTCCAACGGCCGCCTGGTCGGCACGGCGGGTGACGCCATGCTGGCCGAGTTCGGCTCGGCCGTGACCGCCGTCAGCGCCGCGCTCGACATTCAGGAGCGCATGGCGAAGTTCAACGACACGATCGAGCCCGAGCAGCGGATGAACTTCCGCATCGGCGTGCATCTCGGCGAGGTCATCGTCGACGACGAGGACCAGAACATCTTCGGCGATGGCGTCAACCTCGCTGCCCGCATCCAGGCGCTGGCCGAGCCCGGCGGCATCGCCGTGTCGCGCGCCGTGCGCGACCTGGTCGAGCTGCGCATCGAGTACGCCTTCGTCGACGGCGGCGAGCACTCGCTGAAGAATGTCAGCCGCTCGGTGCAGATCTTCCATGTCCACCACGCCAAGGCCGTCGTGCCGACCAACACCACGACGCGCATGGTGCCGCAGATCACGCTGCGCTTCGAAGGCACCGATTCGGCCAAGACCAAGCACAGCTTCGAGGTCACGCTCGAGAAGCTGATGAGCCGTTCGGACGGCATGGTGATCGGGCGCGCCGCAGACCAGTGCGACTTCGTCCTCGCCCATCCGACCGTGTCCCGCCGGCATGCCCGGCTGCGCGTGGCGGGCGAAGCCCTGCAGGTCGAGGATCTCGGATCGACCAACGGCACCAGGGTGGGCGAGCAGACGCTGAAGGCCGGCGAGCCGGTGTCGTTGCATGCCGGCGACAAGCTGCGTATCGGCGATGTCGACGTCATGCTGCGCCATCTCTAGCGAACCATGAACGAGCCGACGCACATAGCCGGCCAGCCGCCGGGTGTCGTTCCCGAGGTCGACTACATCGCCCTGCAGCCGGGTCAGACGATCGGCCGCTACGAGATCGTCTCGGTGTTGGGTCAGGGCGGGTTCGGCATCACCTATCGCGCGCGCGACGTGCAGCTCGGCCGCGAGGTCGCGATCAAGGAATACCTGCCGTCGGCGCTCGCCATCCGCCAGGACGGCGCCACGGTGCTGCCCCGCACCACCAAGATGGCCGACGATTTCGGCTGGGGCCGCGATCGCTTCGTCACCGAGGGTCGCACGCTGGCGAGCCTGCATCGCGCGACGGCGCTCGTTCATGTGTTCGACTATCTGGAGGCGAACGGCACCGCCTACATCGTGATGGAGCTCCTGAGCGGCGAGACGCTCGAGGATCGCATCACCAAGAACGGCAAGCTCTCGCCGGAAGAGGTCGATCGCATCCTGTGGCCGCTGCTCGACGGGCTGGAGCAGGTCCACAACGCGGGCTTCCTGCATCGCGACATCAAGCCCGCCAACATCCTGCTCGATGCCACGGGCAATCCGACCTTGATCGATTTTGGCG
>JAEZHS010000609.1 GCA_023436825.1 Pseudomonadota bacterium
GCCAGCCGGCCGGCGTTCGCACCAGCACGCCCCTGTAGGTGCCGGCGACCGACGGCACCAGGCCGGCGCCCGCGGCCTGGAGGACGACCAGATAGCTGGTGCGGGCGGTTGCGCGATCGCCGTCGAGCTGGATCAGGCTGTTCATGATGAAATGCTTGCGCTTGGGCTCGGCCGGGATGTTGCGCGCCATCAGCGCCGCGATCTCGGCCGGGCCGCGCGCCCGAGCATAGGGCGCGATCCACACACCGTCGGCGGTGAACAGCGCACCGAGCTCGGCGAACCGGAACTCGTCCATCCGAAACAGTAGTCGCTGAGCAGCTCCCGGATGGCTTCCTTGTCCTCGAGGAGCGTCGGCATCGGTCAGGCGCCCCGGTCGACCGCCATGCCCTTCTCGGCGAGTTCCTTGCGGGCATTCTCGTTCTTGGTGAGTCGCTCGAGCCCCATGCCGCGCAGCACGTTGGGCGCCTTGGTGAACTGGATGTTGTCGTAGCCCACGATCTCGATGCGGTTGCCCCAGGGATCGCGGAAGTCGAGGAACGGGCCGGGCAAGGCCTCCACGCCGGCGGCCTTCAACGCCTGGCGTGCCGCCTCCTTGTCGTCGACTACCAGGCCGAAATGGCGGCCATCGTCGGCCGCCTGCTTGCGGCCCTTCTGGAGGGCGATGAACTGGTCGCCGAGATCGATGAAGGCCATGTCGGCGCTCTTGCCGCGCAGTTCGAACTCGAACAACCGGCCATAGAAGGCCAGCGCTTCCTCGATGTCGCCGACCTCCAGCGCCACATGGTTGAAGCCCACGACTCGCGGTTTGTTGGTATCTGCCATCGTCCGCTCCTCTGCCGGTGCGCTGAAGAGGTGGGCTCATCCCCGGGCCTGTGCAAGCAAAAAGGGCCGGCAATCGCCGGCCCTTTCCCCTGCAGCGGATACGGCTTATTTGGCCGCCTGCACCATGATCTCGACCTTGAGCGCCGGGTTGGCGAGCTTGGCCTCGACGGTGGCGCGCGCCGGCGTCGAACCGGGGGCGACCCAGGCATCCCACACTTCGTTCATCTGGCTCCAGGTGCCGATGTCGGTCAGCCAGATGTTGGCCGACAGGATCTTCGACTTGTCGGTGCCGGCGTCCTTCAGGAACTTGTCGATCTTGTCGAGGATCTGCTTGGTCTGGCCCTTGACGTCGGCCTTGGTGTCGTCGGCCGTGAGGCCCGCGAGATAGACCGTGTTGCCATGGACGACCGCGCTCGACATGCGGGGGCCGGCGTTGATGCGCTGGATGCTCATTGTCTCTCCTCCTCAAAAACGGCGCCGACCATAGAGCAGTTTCCCTCGAGGTGGAACCGAGCAAACCTTGGCCTTACATTGAGCGGATGGAGGGCAAATGAGCCGAGAAGTCCGCGGAATGCTATTGGGCCTGTGCATCGTGATCCTGGCGGCGGCCGCGTATTTCCTGAAGGACAAGCCTGCGAGCACACCCGGCGCCGCAGGACCGACGACGCAACGCACCTCGCAATAGGCCTAGACGATCTCTCCGGCCGAGATCAGCGATCCTTGCTGGCGCAGGACGCGACGCACGTGGTCGCTGTCCGCCTTGCCCTGGTCGGCAAGCATCGCCGCCGCGACACCCGCCGCCTGGCCCGTCGCGAAAGCCGTGCCCATGACGCGCAGGCTGGCGCCGGCCTGGCGATCGGCATCGACGACGCGGCCGGCGGCGAAGAGGTTTTCGGTGTCGCGGCTCACCAGGCAGCGCAGCGGAATTTCATAGGCCCTCTTGCCCGGCGGATAGATGAAGCTGCTCTGCAAGGTCGTGCGATCGTGCCACTCCACGCCCCAGGCGCCGAGCGCGATGCTGTCGGGCTGGGACCCGCCCTCGACCACGTCCTGCCAGGCGAGCCGATGAACCGCCTCGATGTGGCGCGCCTCGCGCGTGCCGAACTCGGGACCGGTCGACGCGAGAAAGGCGTTGGCGCAGCCCGGCAGGCTGCGGATGACGTCGAGATAGGCCCAGGCCTGCTGGCGGCCGCGCCGCTCGGCGGCGCTCCGGCTCGGCGCATCGCGCGGATCGTAGTCCTCGGAGGCGAGATAGCAGACCACGTCGCCCGAGATCGGCAGGCGCGTCAGCACGCTGCGATCCTTGCTGAAGGGTCCGCGGCCCGCCGCCTTCGCCGCCTGCACGGCGGCGGTGAGCTGGTCGGCGGTGACGACGACATCCCGCGGGATGCCGCCAAAGCGCGTGGCGAGCGTACCGAGATTGACCGCGCCGTCGTTGCCGTAACGCGTGGCCGCGCCGGCGAACTGGGCGAGGTCGCCCTCGCCGCTGGCATCGACGAAGGCGCGGGCGCCAATCGCGTGCTGGCCGCCATGGTCGTGCCAGCGCAGGTCGACGATGCGGCCGTCGGTCCGCGTGGCGCCACAGACGAAGGCGTTGAACATCACCTGCACGCCGGCCTCGGCGCACAGGGAATCGAGCACCAGCTTCACCGCCTCCGGCTCGAACACGACGAAGACGCCGCGATGGCGCTGCGGGCCGGTGACGGCGCCGAGCCGGCGCAATCCGCTCATCACCTCCTCGGCGACGCCCATCACCGCGCGCCGCGGCTCGTCACCCAGCGTGTAGAGGCCGCAATAGGTGAGCACGTTGCGCAGCGTCGCGGCCCCGCCGAGGCACGGGC
>JAEZHS010000614.1 GCA_023436825.1 Pseudomonadota bacterium
GCGTCGACGGCCTCGACCACCTTGTCGGCGGTCACGGCCGGACCGAGGATCGTGCCGATCGCCGTCTTGCCGAAATCGACGTCGCCGCCCAGGCTGATCTGGTAGAGCTCGACCCCGTTCTTGTCGACGCCGAGGATGCCGATGTGGCCGACGTGATGATGGCCGCAGGCGTTGATGCAGCCCGAAATCTTGATCTTCAGGTCGCCGATGTCGTGCTGGCGCGCCAACTCGGCGAAGTGACTGGAGATGCGCTGTGCCACCGGGATCGAGCGCGCATTGGCGAGCGCGCAGTAGTCGAGGCCCGGGCAGGCGATGATGTCGGTGATCTTGCCGACATTGGCCTCGGCGAAGCCCAGCCGTCCCAGCGCGCGCCAGACCGCCGGCAGGTCCTCGACCGCGACATGCGGCAGGACCAGGTTCTGCTCGTGGCTGACGCGGATCTCGCCCTGGCTGTAGGCGTCGGCGATATCGGCCACGCCTTCCATCTCCCCGGCGCGGGCGGCGCCCGGGGGCGCGCCGGCGGGCTTCAGTGACGCGGTGACGATCCGGTAGCCGGCCATGCGGTGCGGCGCCACGTTGGATTTCAGCCACAGCGCGAAGTCGCGGTCTTCCAGCTTCAGCGCCTCGACTTCCGCCGCGACAGCCGGTCGATGCGGCAAGGGAGGCGGCGCGAACTGGCGGGCGATCGCCTCGATGGTCTCGGCCGGCAGCTTCAGCGCGCCGTCCTTCATCGCGGCATACTCGGCCTCGACCTCCTCGCGCATCTTCTCGGCGCCGATCTCGTGCACCAGGATCTTGATGCGCGCCTTGTAGAGGTTGTCGCGACGGCCGTAGCGATTGTAGACGCGCAGCGTGGCCTCGAGATAGGCCAGCAGCTCGTCGCGCGGCAGGAATTCGCGCAGGGTCTTGCCGATCATCGGCGTGCGGCCGAGACCGCCGCCCACGATCACCTCGAAGCCGACCTCGCCCGCCTCGTTGGCCCACAGCCGCAGGCCGATGTCGTGCACGCGCACGGCGGCGCGGTCGTTGGGCGAGCCGGTGATGGCGATCTTGAACTTCCTGGGCAGGAAGCTGAATTCGGGATGCAGCGTCGACCACTGGCGCACGATCTCGCACCAGACGCGCGGGTCCTCGATCTCATCGACGGCGGCGCCGGCATAGTGGTCGGCGGTGACGTTGCGGATGCAGTTGCCCGAGGTCTGGATGGCATGCATGTCGACCTCGGCCAGCGCGGCCAGGGCGTCGGGGGCGTCCTCGAGCTTGATCCAGTTCAGCTGCAGGTTCTGGCGCGTCGTGAAGTGGCCGTAGCCGCGGTCGTACTTGCGCGAGATGTCGGCGAGCTTGCGCAGCTGGCGCGACGACAGGGTGCCGTACGGAATGGCGATGCGCAGCATGTAGGCGTGGAGCTGCAGGTAGAGCCCGTTGGTGAGGCGCAGCGGCTTGAACTGCTCCTCGGTGAGCTCGCCGGCGATGCGCCGACGCACCTGGTCGCGGAACTGCTCTACGCGCTCGGCGACCAGCGCGCGGTCGTAGTCGTCGTACTGGTAGAAGTGTTTCGTCTGGTGGAAATGGGTATCAGGCATAGCGCACCGCGTCGGCGGCAATGGCGTCGAAGGTGAGGCCCGAGGCGCGGATCTTCTCGCGCAGGCTGACCGGCTCGATGCGGCCGTCGTCGTCCTCGGTCACCGCGACCAGGAAGGGATCGATCACGCCGAAGGCCTCGGTGCGGGCGCGCTCCAGGAGGATTTCGCCGGCCCCCTTGTCGCGCGCCACGGCGGCGAGCTCGAACCGTGTCGTCCACTGACCGGCATCGTCGAGGAACACCACGACGCCGTCGACCAGGCGGTTGGCGGAAGCGACCGCGAGGTCGCCGCTGAGATTCTTGGCCATCAGGACACCTTTGCCAAAGACTGTTGCTCGGCGGCGGCCAGTGCGGCCACGTCGCCAACGATGATGAGGGAGGGGCCGGCATCGCCACGGGTATGGGCGGCGGCGAGCCGCGTCAGGTCGGACAGCCGACCGGTGGAAATCCGCTCGTCGGGCCGCGTGCCGCTCTCGACGATGGCGACCGGTGTTGCGGGATGCGCGCCCGCGCTCAGCAGGCGATCACGCACCGAAGCCGCTTCCAACGCGCCCATGTAGATGGCGAGGGTGTGGCCCTGTGCAGCCAACGCCGGCCATGCAGCTTCGCGGCTGCCTTCTGCGCTGTGACCCGAAACAAACGTGACGGCCGAGGCGAGCTTGCGATGGGTGAGCGGAATGCCGGCCGACGCCGCGACTCCCAGGGCCGCCGTAACACCCGGCACGACGGCGACCGGAAGACCGGCCTCGCGCAATGCCTCGAGTTCCTCGCCACCGCGGCCGAACACGAACGGATCGCCCGCCTTCAGCCGCACCACGGTCTGGCCGGCGCGCACGCGGCGGACCAGCTCGGCGTTGATCTCGTCCTGCGTCCAGCGCGCAAAGCCCTTGCGCTTGCCGACGGCCAGAAGCTCGGCGTCGCGACGGGCGCGCGCCAGGACCGCCGGCGGCACGAGATCGTCGTGCAGGATGGCGTCGGCCTCGCGCAGGAGCTGCGCGGCTTTCAGGGTCAGGAGATCGGGGTCGCCCGGGCCAGCGCCGACGATATGGGCGATACCCACCGACACCGGCCGATGGCGCGCGTCATCGAGTTCGCCGAGCGCGGCGCGACGGGCGGCAGCGTCATCACCGGCCAGCGCCAGGCGCGCCGCCGGGCCCTCGACCAGCCGACGCCAGAAGGTGCGGCGACGGGCGGGATCGACGATCAGGGCGTTCACCTGCGCACGAAAGGTCGCCGCCAGCCTGGCCAGGCTGCCGATGCGCTCGGGCAGCACGGCCTCGATGCGGCCGCGCAAGCTGGCGGCGAGCGTCGGCGAGGCGCCACCCGTGGAGATCGCCACCACGACATCGTCGCGATCGACGATCGCCGGCAGGATGAAATCGCAGAGCGCCGGACGGTCGGCGACGTTCACCGGCACGCCAAGCGACTTGGCGACCCGCTGGGCCACCGTGTCGTACTCGAGATCGCCGGTGGCGATGAAGGCCGCCGCGGCACCGCGCAGGTCGTCGACTCGGATGCCCGCAAGCTGCCGCACCTCGGCGCCGGCCGAGCGCGCCAGGGCCGCACGACGGTCGGCGGGAGGCCCCTCACCCACCACCACGACCTTGCGGCCCGAGAGATCGAAGAACATCGGCAGGTGCTTCACAGCACGGCGACCCGCAGCAAGACGTGGAAGCCCAGCAGGGCCACCGCCTGGCTGGCGGCGAATACCCAGGGTCTGGCCCCCGGAAAGCGGTCGAAAAACTGGGACATACGCAGGACTCCCGCCTGATCGTCTCGATCTGGCGTGTCTTCGCACATTCGCCATGACTTGAATTACCGAAGGTCCCGCGGGATGGAGCATTTCTTGCCGCTGGCCGGACCCGGGAAGAAATTTTTCCTCCCCTTGACGGTCCGCGGACCCTACCTAAATCAACGTCGTTCCCCGTGCCCATCCCGGGGCGGGGACGTCAAGCACATCGCTCATTGGAGGATGATGAACATGCGAACCTTTGACTATTCCCCGTTCTATCGCGCCACCGTTGGCTTCGACCGGGTCTTCGACCTGCTCGATTCGGTGGCCAGCCAGTCCGGCTCCAACGGCTATCCGCCGTACAACATCGAAAAGTCGGGCGACAACGCCTACAAGATCGTGATGGCGGTGGCGGGCTTTGCCGAAGCCGAGCTGAACGTGACCCAGAAGGAGAACGAGCTCCTGGTCACCGGCCAGACCGCGCAGAACGGCCAGGACGAGAAGCAGTATCTCTATCGCGGCATCGCCGGCCGTAACTTCGAGCGCCGCTTCCAGCTCGCCGACCATGTGAAGGTCGTGGGCGCGAAGCTGGCCAACGGCCTGCTGACGATCGAGCTGCAGCGTGAGATCCCGGAGGAGAAGAAGCCCCGTGCGATCCCCGTCGAGGCTGCCAAGCCGGCCCTGACCCACTAACCGTCGGGCTCCTGTGAAGAAGGCGC
>JAEZHS010000673.1 GCA_023436825.1 Pseudomonadota bacterium
CGAGCGTGAGGATCTCCGGCGCCGCGGGATCGACCGGCGCAGGCCGGCCCTTGGGCTCGGCCGACAGGAGATGCTGGGTATAGGAATGCTTCGGGTGGTCGAACACCTCGGCGACCGGCCCCTCCTCGACGACGCGGCCCTGGGTCATGACACAGACCCGGTCGGCCATCTTGCGCACGATGCCGAGATCGTGGGTGATGAAGAGCAGCGCCATGCCGTACTTGGCCTGCAGCGTCTTGAGAAGCTTCAGGATCTGCGCCTGGATGGTGACGTCGAGCGCCGTCGTCGGCTCGTCGGCGATCAGGAGGTCGGGCTCGTTCGCGAGAGCCATGGCGATCATGACGCGCTGGCGCTGGCCGCCGGAGAGCTGGTGCGGGAAGGCGTCGAGTCTCGTCGCCGCCTCGGGGATGCCGACCTGCTCCAGGAGCTCGAGCGTACGCTTGCGCGCGGCCGAGCGTGTCAGGCCCTTGTGTAGGATCAGCACCTCGTTCACCTGCCGCTCGATCGTGTGCAGCGGATTGAGCGAGGTCATCGGCTCCTGGAAGATCATGGAAATGCGGTTGCCGCGCACGTCCAGGAGGTCGCGCGGCGGCGCGCCGACCAGCTCGCGGCCCTGGAAGCGAATGCTGCCGTTGGGATGGTTGGCCATCGGGTAGGGCAGGAGCTGCAGGATCGACAGTGCTGTCACCGACTTGCCCGAGCCCGACTCTCCCACCACCGCCAGAGTCTCGCCGCGCTTGATATCGAAGCTCACGCTCTTCACGGCGCGCACGGCGTCGTCGCCGGTGCCGAAATTGACCGAGAGGTTCCTGACCTCGAGCAGGGCGCCCTGGGTGTCGGTCATGCGATCACCTTGCGCGGATTGAAGGCGTCGCGCACGGCCTCGCCGATGAAGACCAGCAGGGACAGCATGAGCGCGATGATGATGAAGCCGGTGAAGGCGAGCCACGGCGCGTTGAGGTTGTTCTTGCCCTGCAGCAGGAGCTCGCCCAGCGACGGCGAGCCGACGGGCAGGCCGAATCCCAGGAAGTCGAGCGACGTCAGGGTGGTGACGGAGCCGGCCAGGATGAAGGGCAGGTAGGTCAAGGCGGCGGTCATGGCGTTGGGAAGGATGTGCCGGAACATGATGCGCGCGTCCATCATACCCAGCGCCCGGGCCGCCCGGACATAGTCGAAATTGCGCCCGCGCAGGAACTCGGCCCGCACCAGCCCGACCAGCGCCATCCAGCTGAACAGCAGCATGATGCCCAGGAGCACCCAGAAGCCGGGCTGGATGAAGCTCGCCAGGATGATCAGGAGGTAGAGCGTCGGCATGCTCGACCAGATCTCCATGAAGCGCTGGATGGAGAGGTCGACGGCGCCGCCGAAATAGCCCTGAACGGCGCCGGCCACGATGCCGATGATCGAGCTCAGCACCGTGAGCGCCAGGCCGAACAGCACGGAGATGCGGAAGCCATAGATCAGGCGGGCCAAGACGTCGCGCGCCTGGTCGTCGGTGCCGAGCGGATGGCGCCACGACGGCGGCTGCAGGGCCTTGCGGCCTTCGCCCTTCAGCACCGTGTTGTAGCTGTAGGGGATGGGCGGCCACACGATCCAGCCCTTGGCCTCGATCAGCTTCTGCACCTCGTCATCGGTGTAGACGGCGTTGGTCGGGAAGTCGCCGCCGAAGGTGGTCTCGGGATAGTCGCGCACCAGCGGCGAGTAGAAGCCGCCGTCGTAGTAGATGAGGATCGGCTTGTCGTTGGCCAGGAGCTCGGCGAACAGCGACAGGAAGAACAGCACGCCGAAGACCACCAGCGAGTACATGCCGCGCTTGCTCGAGCGGAAGGCGGCGAGCCGCCGGCGGTTCAGGGGAGTCATCAGCCGCGCGCCTCGAAGTCGATGCGCGGATCGACCACCGTATACATGAGGTCGCCCAGGATCCCCATGACCAGGCCGATCAGGCCGAAGAAGTAGAGCGTGCCGAACATGATCGGGTAGTCGCGGTTGAGCGCCGCCTCGAAGCCCAGGAGGCCGATGCCGTCGAGCGAGAAGATGACCTCGATCAGGAGCGAGCCGGTGAACAGCACGCCGATGAAGGCGGCCGGAAAGCCCGCGATCACGATCAGCATGGCGTTGCGGAAGACGTGGCCGTAGAGCACGCGCCGCTCCTCCAGGCCCTTGGCGCGCGCCGTCAGCACGTACTGCTTGTGGACCTCCTCGAGGAAGGAGTTCTTGGTGAGGAAGGTCAGCGTGGCGAAGCCGCCGATCACCATGGCGCCGATCGGCAGCGCCATGTGCCAGAAGTAGTCGAGCAGCTTGTCTACGAGGCCGAGCTCGGACCAGTCGTCGGAGACCAGGCCGCGCAGCGGGAACCACTTGAAGTAGCTGCCGCCCGCGAACAGCACGACCAGCAGGAGCGCGAACAGGAAGCCCGGGATGGCGTTCAGCACGATCAGGGTCGTCGAGCTCGCGACGTCGAAGCGCGAGCCGTCGCGCACCGCCTTGGCGATGCCGAGCGGGATCGAGATGAAATAGACCAGCAGCGTCGTCCACAGGCCGAGCGAGATCGACACCGGCATCTTCTCGATCACCAGGTCGACGACCTTCTTGTTGCGGAAGAAGCTCTCGCCGAAATCGAACACCAGGTAGTTCTTCATCATCAGGAAGAAGCGTTCGACGATCGGCTTGTCGAAGCCGTACATCTTCTCGATGCGCTCGATCAGTTCCTTGGGCAGGCCGCGCGCGCCGCGATAGGTGCCGCTGCTTGCATCCGAGCCGCCGCTGCGCACCGTCTCGCCGCCGCTCGAGCTGCCCGAGAAGCGCTCGGTGGCGTCGACCGCCGTGCCCTGGATCTGCGAGATCATCTGCTCGACCGGCCCGCCGGGCGCGGCCTGGATGACGAAGAAGTTGATGACCATGATGCCGAGCAGGGTCGGTACCACCAGCATCAGGCGTCGCAGGATGTAGGCTAACATCAGTGGAATGCCTCCCCACGCGCAAGCGTGGGGAGGTGGCGCCGTCTTACGGCGACGGAGGGGTCTCGGGCGACGGAAAGCTTCTGACCCCTCCGTCCGCTACGCGGACACCTCCCCACGCTTCGCGTGGGGAGGAAAGCTCCTGATGTCACTTCTTGTCCCCGCCGCGCTGCAGGGTCTTGTCCTTGGCTTCGTCGATCCACCAGGTGTCGAAGGCGACGGGCGAGTACTTGGCGCTCTTGGCCGGTCGGGCGAAGCGGTTCCAGTAGGCGACGTAGGCGGTGTTGCTGTGCCAGTTGGGCACCACGAAGTGGCTCCACAGCAGCACGCGGTCGAGCGCGCGGGTGGCGTTGATCAGGCTTTCGCGATCGGGCGCGCCGATCAGCGTCTCGACCAGGTTGTCGATGGCGGCATCCCTGATGCCGATGGAATTGCGACTGCCCTTGGTATCGGCGGCCTTGGAGCCCCAGAAATCGCGCTGCTCGTTGCCCGGCGACAGCGACTGGCCGAAGCCCTCGACCATCATGTCGTAGTCGAACTCGTCCTCGCGCCGCTTGAACTGCGCGGTGTCGATGGTGCGCACGTTCATGTCGATGCCGATGCGCTCGAGGTTCTGCTTGTAGGGCAGCACGACGCGCTCGAAGCTGGCGTCGTTCAAGAGCATTTCGAAGGCGAGCTTCCTGCCCGTCTTCGTCTCGGTCATCTTGCCGTCCTTGACCTCCCAGCCGGCCTCCTTGAGGAGCGCCAGCGCGCGGCGGGCGAGGTCGCGCACGTTGCCGGTGCCGTCGCTCTCGGGGAGCTTGAACTCCTTGGTGAAGACCTCCTCGGGGATCTTGCCGCGCAACGGCTCGAGGTACTTCAGCTCGGCCGGCGTCGGCAGGCCCGACGAGGCGAGCTCGGAATTGCCGAAGAACGAGACGTTGCGCTTGTACATCCCGTAGAACAGGTTCTTGTTGGTCCAGGCGAAGTCGAACATGGTGGCGATCGCCTCGCGCACCCGCCTGTCCTTGAAGAAGTCGCGCCGCGTGTTGAAGGCGAAGCACTGCATGCCGGTCGGCAGTTCGTGCGGAATTTCGGCGCGCTGGATGCGGCCGTCGCGCACCGCCGGGATGTCGTAGGCGGTCGCCCAGTTGCGGGCGATGTTCTCCTGGCGGATGTCGATCTCGCCCGCCTTGAAGGCCTCGAACTGGACGGTGACGTCGCGATAGTACTCGTAGCGCAAGACCTCGAAGTTGTTGCGCCCGCGATTCATCCAGAGATCCTTGGCCCACCAGTCGTCGACGCGGCGATAGCTGATCGAACGGCCGACGTCGAAGGAATCGACCTTGTAGGCGCCACTGCCCAGCGGGACCTCGAGCGATACCTTCTCGAAGTCGCGGCTCGCCCACCACTTCGACGGCAGCACCGGCAGCTGGCCGATGATCAGTGGCAGCTCCTTGTTGGTGTTGTCGCGGAACGTGAACAGCACCTTCCGGTCGCCGACCTTCTCTGCCTTCAGCACATCGCCGTAGTAGAAGGCGTAGTTGGGCAGGCCCTTGGCCTTGAGCGTATCGAAGGTCCAGATCACGTCCTCGACGGTGATCGGGCTGCCGTCATGAAAGCGCGCCTGCGGTCGGAGGGTGAAGGCTGTCCACGAGCGATCGTCGGGCCATTCGATGGTCTCGGCGATCAGGCCGTATTCGGTCGAGGCCTCGTCGCGCGAACTCCAGCAGAGCGTGTCCCAGATTTGCGTGATGCCGGCGGCGGGCACGCTCTTGATGATGAAGGGATGCAGCGAATCGAAGGTGCCGCGGGCGCCCAGCCGCACCGAGCCGCCCTTGGGCGCGCTGGGATTGAGGTAGTCCGGCGGACCGGCGTCGGCCGGATATTTCGGCGCGCCGTGCATGGCAAAGCCATGGCTGACATTGATCTTCGTGGATGCTTGCTGAGCTTGCGCCCGCACGATGGCCGGCGCGCCCAGGCACAGGGCCGTGGTGCCCAGCAACAAGCCTCTCCGTCTGATCGCCATGCAGGTCCCCGAAGCAAGCGTTTCGCTTCATATATAGCGCGGCGGAGTTGGGCCGCACTATGGCCGCTGGGTCAACTCGGTGTCAGGTTTCGCCCTTGATCCCGGCTTCCTTCACCAGCTTGCCGTAGCGCGCGTAATCGGCCTTCCACATGGCCAGAATGTCGGCCGGCGAACGCGGCGCCGGCACCTCGCAGCCGGCCTTGGTCAATCGGTCGCGGGTCTCGCCATCCTGCAGCACCTTCATGGCCGAGGCATGGATCCGCTCGACCACCAGAGCGGGTGTGCCGGCCCGAACGGCGATCACGTACCAGCTCACCACGTTGGCATCGGCGAAGCCCGCCTCGGCGAACGTCGGCACGTCGGGCAGGGTTGCCAGCCGCTTGTCGGCCAGCACGGCCAGTGCGCGCAGTTTGCCGCTCTGGACGTGTTGAATGCTGAGCGGCCCGGGCAGGAAGCCAACCTGCAAGCGGCCCTCCAGCAGGTCGGGGATCCCCGGCGGTACGCCGCGATAGGGCACCCCGGTCATGTCGAGCTTGTAGTGATTCTTCAGCAGTTCCACCGAAAGATGGAGCGACGTGCCATTGCCGGGGTTGAGGTAATTGAGTTTGCCGGGGCTGGCTTTCGCGTAGTCGATCAGTTCCTTCAGCGTCTTCACCGGCACGGCGGGATTGACGGTCGCGACCGACGTCGCCACCGCGACCATCGCCACCGGCTGGAAGTCGGCGAGCGCGTCGTAGGACACCGATTGCAGATGCGGCACCACGACATGGCTGATCGTGGCCATCACCCAATTATAGCCGTCGGCCGGCGCCGAGGGGATCATCGACGTGGCCAGCGTGCCGTTGGCGCCGGGCTTGGGCTCGATCACCACGGGCTGGCCGAGGTCGGCCTGCATGGGCTCGACCACGGCGCGCGTCACGATGTCGACGATGCCGCCCACCGGGAAGGGGACCAGGATGCGCATCGGCTTGGCCGGAAAGGCCTGCGCCCAGGCATTGGGTGCTGCCGCCAACGCAGCGGCGCTGCCGACCGCGCCGACGGCGCGTCGCCGGGTGAGGCTGTTCATTGTTCCTTCGCCCCCTGTCCTTGCCAAAAGCTAAGGGGTGCCTGCGAAATTGTCATCCCGGGCAAAATTGACTTCGCGGCGGCCTGGCAGCAGGTTGGCGCCATGGCCGACACCGCCCAATTTGCGCCCGACTACGACGCGTCGATCGAGTACATGCGCCGCACCCGCGAGTATTATCTCGCGCTGGGGTACGACAATCCCTATCGCTGGGCGCACTACGTCGATGCGCCGTTCCAGCCGCTGAAGAAGCCGCTCAAGGACTCGACCTTGGCGCTGATCTCGACGGCGGCGCCCTACCAGCCCGACAAGGGCGATCAGGGCCCGGGTGCGGCCTACAATGCCGCCGCCAAGTTCTACAGCGTTTATTCCGGCGACACCGCGGTCGACCACGACACGCGCATCTCCCATATCGGCTACGACCGCAAGCACACCACGGCCAAGGATTCCAACACCTGGTTCCCGTTGCCGCTGATGCGGGAGTTCGCGAACCAGGGTCGCTTCAAGCTCGCCAGCCGCTTCCATGGCGCGCCGACCAACCGCAGCCAGCGCGTGACGCTCGAGACCGATGCGCCGGAGATCCTGGCGCGCTGCCGGCAGGACCAGGTCGACGCGGCGCTCCTGGTCCCGACTTGACCCGTCTGCCACCAGACCGTGAGTCTGGTCGCCCGATATCTGGAGAGGAACGGCATCCCCACGGTGATCATGGGGGCGGCCAAGGACATCGTCGAGCATGCCGGCGTGCCGCGCTTCCTGTTCAGCGACTTCCCGCTGGGCAATTCCTGCGGCAAGCCGCACGAGCCCGACACGCAGCGCTTCACGCTCGATCTGGCCCTCAAGGTGCTGGAGAGCGCGGTGGGTCCGCGCACCACGGTGCAGTCGCCGCTGCGCTGGAACGACGACGGCGACTGGAAGCGCGACTACAACAACCTCGAGCGCATGCCGGCCGAGGAAGTCGCCAGGCGCCGCGCCGAGTTCGACAAGGTGAAGCAGACGGCGCTCGACCAGCGCAAGAAGGCGGGCGTGGCGTAGTGGCCCTTCATCGGACCGCGGGCCTCCTGGCCCGCTCAGGCGCATTCATATGCGCTCATGATCATGATGCGGACCTGGAGGTCCGCGGTCCAAT
>JAEZHS010000684.1 GCA_023436825.1 Pseudomonadota bacterium
GCCGGCCGGTCGTCCTCGCCGACGGCGGCGGCAATGCCGCCCTGCGCCCACGCCGATGCCGCGCCCTCGTTGAGCGGCACCTTCGCAAGCAGGATGACGGGCCGTGGCGCCAGGCGAAGTGCCGTCATCAGCCCGGCAAGACCGCCGCCGATGATGACGGGACAGCCTAAAAGCTCCGAACGCATGGACTGCATGCTCGCCTCCCCTAGCGGACCGCCAGCATGCGCTCGACGGCGCGGCGCGCCGCGGCGGCGACGGTGGGATCGATCGTCACCTCGTGCTGCATGCTCTCGAGCGCGCGGCGGATCTTGGGCAGGCTGATGCGCTTCATGTGCGGGCAGAGATTGCACGGCCGCACGAAATCAATCCCCGGGTTGAGGGCGGCGATGTTGTCGCTCATCGAGCACTCGGTCATCAGCACGACGCGGCCCGGCCGCTCGCGCGCCACATAGTCGGCCATTGCCGCGGTCGAGCCCGCGAAATCGGCTTCGGCCACGACCTCCGGTGGGCATTCGGGGTGAGCCAGAACGACGACGCCGGGATGTCCGGCGCGCAGCTGGCGCACGTCGGCGGCCGAGAAGCGCTCGTGGACCTCGCAGTGACCGGCCCAGGTGATGATCTCGACGCTGGTCTCCCTGGCGATGTTCTGCGCGAGATACTCGTCCGGCAGCATGATCACCTTCGGCACGCCGAGACTCTCGACGATCTTCCTGGCGTTGCCGGAGGTGCAGCAGATGTCGCTCTCGGCCTTCACCGCCGCCGAGGTGTTGACGTAGGTGACGACCGGCACGCCGGGCCACCGCTGGCGCAGCAGGCGGACGTCCTCGGCCGTGATCGATTCGGCAAGCGAACAGCCCGCGCGCAGGTCGGGGATCAGCACGCGCTTGGCCGGATTGAGGAGCTTGGCGGTCTCGGCCATGAAATGGACGCCCGCCAGGACGATCACGTCGGCGTCGACCTTCATGGCCTCACGGGCGAGCGCCAGGCTGTCGCCGACGATGTCGGCCACGCCATGGAAGATCTCGGGCGTCTGGTAGTTGTGCGCCAGGATGACGGCTTTCTTCTCGCGCTTCAGCCGGTTGATGGCATCGACATCGGGCGCGAACTCCGACCATTCGGCCGGCAGGATCACCGACTTCACCCGTTCGTAGAGCTGGCTGGCTGGTGCGATGGCGGTCATGGGACACCTATATGCTCAATTTGAGTATATAAATGCTAAGTATGAGCATAAGAGGAGTCAAGGGGTGCTCACTGTGAGCATTTCGCTATGTGCTGATCCGAGACGAAGGGCTGCGGCAGACACTGCACATGCGGTTGGAGGGAGGCCTACCCATAGGATGCAGGCCGGGGTGAAGGGACCGGCGGAAAGATCATCCTATCTGGATGGAAATTGGCCTATGAATGCAGAGATCTTTCGGCGGCGCGTCCGCAAGCGGACAGCACATTTGCAAAGGCACCTGACTGTGATCTGTATGATGGGGAGGACTGGTGACCCGTAACAGTTGAGCGGGAGGCCACGATGAAGGATCAAGTCCTCCATTCGAGTGACGATCAGCGTGCGCGAGGTTACGCAGCACAAATCCATCGGCTCAACGATGAGCCGGTACCGGACGACCCGAAACCGAAGTGGCGGCGACGTGTTGTAGCCGGAACGATCATCGGCTCGATTGGATACCTGCTGGCCAGTTGGTTCTTTGAGCAGCAGTTGCACAAACCGAAGATCGAGCGAGCGAAGTCCCGCTCCGGGCATACGCAGAAGTGAAGGTACCTATGGTGCTCGTCGCCAGATGACGCCTCGGGGGCCCGTCGTTGCGCGCGCCACACTGCCGGCAGTGCGTGCACCAACAGACCGCGTCTCACCCGCCCGATCCGTCGAAAGCGCGGTGCCGCGTAACTAAGAGCGCGCAAGAGGAAGCTTGGAGCCGGCGACCGCGCGTTCGAGCACGATCTCGCGCCGGAAACGATAGAGTTTGGCTGGTCGGCCCCCGGTGCCGGTGGTCATGGCGCCGGTCTCCTCGACCAGACCCTGCTGCTCGACCTGGCGGCGGAAGTTCTGCTTGTGCAGGGGACGGCCCGCCAGCGCCTCGACGGCGCGCTGGAGCTGCCCCAGGGTGAAATCGGGCGGCATCAGCTCGAAGACGACCGGCCGGTATTTGATCTTGGCGCGCAGCCTGGCGATGCCGGTGGCGAGAATGCGGCGATGGTCGTAGCGCATCGGCTCTCCCGGCACGGGGTCGGCGACAGGCTTGCGCGGACGGCCGGCTTCGGGCACCAGCCCCGCTTCATAGAGCAGCTCGTATCGCTGCAGCATCAGCTCCTCGTTCCACGCCGAAACGTCGAAGTTGCCTTCCACTCTTTGCCGACGCCGGCGCCTGGCGTCGTTGGCCGCCGTATCGATCCAACTCTTGAGCCGTGGCAGGACCGCCCGAGCCAGCACTTTCGGCTGGCCCCGTCGCCAATCTTCCCAGGGGAAATAGCGATAGAAGCTCTGCCAGCCCGGCTCGTGCTGGCCGGCAGCGGCGCGCTCGCGCGTCAGACCGAGGTAGGAGATCGAGACGATGCGATAGCCCATCGTGGATTCGCGGTAGCGGTCGGCGAAGGTATAGAGCTGCTCGAGATAGCCCAGCGGATGATGGGTCTGCCGCTCGATCCAGGCGCGCACGCCAGCCTGCAGGGTCGGATGATCGCCCTCGAACGGGCCGGACGGCAGCAAGGCGCCGTCCTCCAGGGTCAGGACCTGCGGCTCATCGTCGATCAGCGCCACCAGCACTGCATTGAGTTCGACGGCGACAGGGCGAGGTCCGGTAGAGGGCATGCGCCGCCATTATGCCTGTTCTTTTCGCGACAGGCTCGTACCTCACGCGTCCTGTCGGGATGACGCACTACTGCGGTCCGGTGACGACCTTGTCGTCATGGAGCTTGCCGATCTCGCGACCGGAGAGCCCCAGAATGCCCGACAGGATCTCATCCGTATGCTGCCCCAGGGTGGGGGCGACGCCCGGCGGCTGGCGCTCGAAGGCGCCGAACTGGAACGGTGTCGCCGCCACCGGATAGCGGCCGATACCCGGCTGGTCGAGCACGGTGAACATCGGGTTGTCGAGCACGTTGGCCTTGTCGGCCGCGAGCTCGCGGAAGCTCTGATACGGCGCCCAGAGCGCTCCTGCCTTCTTCAGCGCCGCACTGACCTCGGCTGCGGTCTGCGCCGCCACCCAGGGCTCGATGACGGCGCACAGCTCGGCGCGCGCGGTCCAGCGGCCGGCGTCGGTCTTGAGGTCGACGCCCTTCGCGGCCTCGATCTTCTTGAAGGCCTCGCCAAAGCCGCCGGCCTGGGCCAGGGCATCGACATGGCGGTCGGAGAAGATGCAGATCATGACGAAGCGGCCGTCCTTGGTCTTGAAGTCGCGGCCGAAGGTGCCGAAGATCTCGTTGCCGAAACGCGGACGGTCGACGTTGTTGACTACGGCCTCGCCGATGTAGCCCAGCGCCGAGGTGGCGGCCAACGCCATGTCCTGCAACGGCAGCACGATGCGTTGCCCCTGTCCTGTCATGCGGCGATGGCGCTCGGCGGCGACGATGGCAAGCGCGCCGGCATAGGCCGTGGCGAGGTCCCAGGGCGGCGCCACGGCATTCGCCGGTCCGTCATGGCCGACCGGCCCCGTGACCATGGGAAATCCGGTGATGGCGTTCACCGTGTAGTCGACATGCGCGCTGCCGTCGCGTGCTCCGATGATGTTGAGCGCGATCAGGTCGGCGCGCTTCTTCGACAGCTCCTCGTAGGAGAGCCAGCCGCGCGCCGGCATGTTGGTCGAGAAGATGCCCGCGCCCTCGCCCGGCGCGGTGATCAGCGCGGTCAGGAGTTCGCGGCCGCGCGGGTTGCGCAGGTCGACGGCGATCGATCGCTTGCCCTTGTTGAGGCCGGCCCAGTAGATCGACCGGCCGTCCTTGGTCACCGGCCAGCGGTCGCTGTCGAGCCCGCCCTTGATGTCGTCGAACCGGATCACGTCGGCGCCGAGCTGCGCCAAGGTCATGCCGCCCAGGGGAGCAGCAATGAACGCCGAGCCTTCGACGATGCGAAGGCCGGCCAATATGCCTGTCATCTTCCGTTTCCCGTGTCTGTCTTACTTCTTCAAACTGGCGAGGTTGTTCTTGCGCTTGTCGAGCCACCAGCCGTATTCGGGCGTCCACATCTCGAAGTCGCTGTCGCAGCCCAGCTCCTGCGCCGCATGCACGGCCCAGAACGGGTCGTAGAGCGCCTGGCGGCCGATCGCGATCAGGTCGGCGTCGCCCGCCTGCAGGATCGCCTCGGCCTGCGGACCGTCGAGGATCAGGCCGACCGCCATGGTCGAAATGCCGGCCTGGCGCTTCACCGCGGCAGAGAACGGCACCTGGAAGCCCAACGTGCGCTTGACCGGCAGCGCCGTCGAAAGACCGGTGAGGCCGCCCGACGAAACGTCGATCACATCGACGCCGAGCTCCTTCAGCGCCTGGGCGAAGGCCACGGTGTCCTCGACCTCCCAGCCGCCCGCACCGTCGACCGCCGACACGCGGATGAACATCGGCTTGTGCTCGGGCCAGCTCTCGCGCACCGCCTTCGCGGCGGCGAGCGGGAAGCGCATGCGGCCGGCGCGGTCGCCGCCATACTGGTCGTTGCGCTTGTTGCTGATCGGCGACAGGAACTGCGCCAGCAGATAGCCGTGCGCGCCGTGGATCTCGATCACGT
>JAEZHS010000421.1 GCA_023436825.1 Pseudomonadota bacterium
GGACCAGGAACACTCCGTGCTGTCATCGCGCGCAATAGCGCGCCGGGATGATAGGAGACCTGCCCACGTATTCCATCGAGGCCAGCGGCTCATCGATCGGCCGCACAAACAGGCCGGACACATGACCACTCCTACTTCTCGCCAAAAGATGCTGATAAACCCCTTGCGAAACGGGGGCCGTCCACACATGACAGACATGCGGTAGCCCACGGTTTCGCCTCGTTTTCCACAAGATGAGCGAGCAATAGTGCCCCGTGGCCATCGCTGATTTCGTCCATTTGAAAGTCCGGTCTGCCTATTCGCTCACCGAAGGGGCGAACAAGGTCGACAAGATCGTGTCGCTCGCCAAAGAGAACGCGATGCCGGCTGTCGGCGTCACCGATCGCAACAATCTCTTCGGTGCGCTGGAATTCTCGCAGTATGCGGCCAAGGGCGGCATCCAGCCGATCACCGGCTGTGAGCTCGGCATCCGCCGGGAGGACGGCACCGGCAACGGGCCACCGGGTAAGATCGTGCCGGCCGATTGGCTGACCCTGCTGGTCCAGAACGAGACGGGCTATCGCAACCTCATGCGGCTGGTCAGCCGCGCCCATCTGGAGTTCAAGGCGGGTTCGCTGTCGGCCCTGCCGCTGGCGGAGCTGGAGGGCAACACCGAGGGCCTGCTGGCCTTGGCCGGTTATGCCAGCAGCGCGCTCGGTCGCCTTCTGCTGACCGGCCAGATGCCCGCCGCGACGCATCAGCTCGAGCGGCTGCAGTCTCTGTTCGATGGTCGGCTCTATATCGAGCTGCAGCGCCACGGCGAGGATGCCGAGCGGCGGATCGAGCCCGCGCTGCTCGATCTCGCCTACGAGCGCGGCGTGCCGCTGGTCGCCACCAATGACGTGCACTACCCCAAGGCCGCGATGTACGAGGCGCACGACGTGCTGCTGTGCATCGAGCAGGGCGCGCACATCGAGGATCCCAACCGGCGCCGGCTCACGCCCGAGCACTATTTCAAGTCGGCCGCCCAGATGCGCGAGCTCTTCGCCGACCTGCCCGAGGCCTGCGACAACACGCTGACCATCGCCCGGCGCTGCGCCTACATGCCGGCGCCGCGCAAGCCGATCCTGCCGCGCTACACCAAGCTCGCCGACCGTACCGAAAAGGAAGCGCTGACCGAAATGGCCGAGACGGGCCTCATGGCCTTGAAGCAGGGCGGCCGCCTGTCACCCGACATCGAGTTCAAGGCCTACCAGGATCGCCTGGGCTACGAGCTCGACATGATCGATAAGATGGGCTTCTCGGGCTACTTCCTGATCGTCGCCGACTTCATCCAGTGGGCAAAGGACCACGACGTGCCGGTTGGCCCGGGCCGTGGCTCGGGAGCGGGCTCCCTGGTCGCCTGGGCGCTCAAGGTCACGGATCTCGACCCGCTGCGCTGGGGGCTGATCTTCGAGCGCTTCCTCAATCCCGAACGCGTGTCGATGCCGGACTTCGACATCGACTTCTGCCAGGACAAGCGCGACCAGGTCATCCGCTACGTGCGTGACGAGTATGGTCACGACCGCGTCGCCGCCATCATCACCTTCGGCAAGCTGCAGGCGAGGGCGGTGCTGCGCGACGTCGGCCGCGTTCTGGGCATGCCCTACGGCCAGGTCGACCGCATCTGCAAGCTGGTGCCCAACAACCCCGCCAAGCCGGTCACTCTTGCCCAGGCGCTGGAGAGTGAGCAGCTGCTGAAGGAGCAGTACGCTGCCGACGATGAGATCAAGCGCCTGATCGACCTGGCACTGCAGCTCGAAGGCCTCTACCGCAACGCCTCGACGCATGCCGCCGGCGTCGTGATCGGCGATCGGCCTTTGGATCAGCTCGTGCCGCTGTTCCGCGATACCGACAACAAGGATTCCCTGCCGGCCACCCAGTTCAACATGAAATGGGTCGAGCCGGCCGGGCTGGTGAAGTTCGACTTTCTCGGCCTAAAGACGCTGACCGTGATCGAGAAGGCCTGCGACCTGATCGGACGGGACAAGATCGATATCGCCAAGCTGCCGCTCGACGATCGCAAGACTTACGAGCTGCTGGCCCGCGGCGACAGCCTGGGCGTGTTTCAGATCGAGGGCAGCGGCATGCGCGACGTGCTGCGCAAGCTGAAACCCGACCGCTTCGAGGACATCATCGCCGTGGTGGCGCTCTACCGGCCCGGCCCGATGGAGAACATCCCGAGCTACATCAAGCGCAAGCACGGCGAGGAGCAGCCCGACTACCTGCACCCGTTGCTGGAAGGAATCCTGAAGGAGACCTACGGCATCATGATCTACCAGGAGCAGGTCATGCAGATCGCCCAGGTGCTGTCGGGTTACACGCTGGGCGGCGCCGACCTGTTGCGCCGCGCCATGGGCAAGAAGATCCAGGCCGAGATGGACGCTCAGCGCGCCCAGTTCATCGAGGGTGCCAAGAGGAACGGCGTCGAGGGTGGCCGCGCCTCCTCGATCTTCGACCAGGTCGACAAGTTCGCGGGCTATGGCTTCAACAAGAGTCATGCCGCGGCCTACGCGCTCGTCTGCTACCAGACGGCCTACCTGAAGGCGAATCACCCCGTCGAGTTTTTTGCGGCGTCGATGACACTGGATATGGGCAATGCCGACAAGATCGGCAATTTTCGCCGCGAGCTGGAGCGCCTACAGATCCCGCTGTTGCCGCCCGACATCAACAAGTCGATGGCCGAGTTCGCCGTCGAGCAGGCTGAAGGCAAACTGGGCGTGCGCTATGCACTCGCCGCGATCAAGGGTGTCGGCCGCGAGGCCATGAACCGCCTCACGGAGGAGCGCCAGGCCAACGGGCCCTTCAAGGACCTGTTCGACGTCGCCGAACGCCTCGACCAGCGCGTGATCAACAAGCGCCTGTTGGAAAGCCTGGTGAAGGCCGGCGCCTTCGATTCACTGAACAAGAACCGCGCCCAGACGTTCGGTGCGGTCGAGGCGCTCAGCCGCCACTCGCAGGCTACGCACGAATCCCGCGGCAGCAACCAGAACAGCCTGTTCGGCGACGATACGGCCCAGCGCCGGCCTCAGCTTCCCAAGGTGCCCGACTGGGCGCCGATGGAGCGCCTGCAGAACGAGTTCACCGCCATCGGCTTCTATCTCTCCTCGCATCCGCTGGCGGCCTACGAGCGGAGCCTGGAGCGTCTGCGCGTGACGCGCGCTGCCGACCTGCAGGCGTTGCTCACGCGTGGCGTATCCGGCCGCATCAGGCTCGCCGGTACCGTCATCGACCGCCAGGAGCGCACCTCGGCCAAGGGCAACCGCTTCGCCTTCGTGCAGTGCTCGGACCAGTCCGGCGCCTTCGAGCTCACCGTCTTCAGCGAGCTCTTGGGGAGCAAACGCAATCTCCTGGAAGCCGGGCAGGCGATCCTGGCCTCGGCCGATGGCCGGCTTGACGGCGAGCAGGTGAAGCTGACAGCACAGACGGTGGAGAAGCTCGACGACGCGGTCGCCAATGCCGCGGCCGGCCTGCGCATCGAGCTGTCGGATCCGGGCGCGCTCGAGCCGTTGCGCAAGGCGCTGGAAGGCAAGCGAGGTCGCAGCCGCGTCACGCTGGTTGTGCCGATGCCGGACGACGCCGAGGCTGAGGTGACCTTGCCCGGCAGCTATTCGATCGCCGCCGGCCTGCGCGACACCATCGGCGGCCTGCCTGGCATTGCGCAGGTGGAGGAGATTTGAGCCGGCAGCCCGGCCTGTTCGAGCAATCCGCACCTCCGCCCCGGCGGCGCGCCGCGGCAGGCGAAGTCAGGCCGGCCTGGGATTCTCCCTTGCTCGGAGCGCCGGCCTTGCCGACCGACATCCGGCTCGGCACATCGTCGTGGTTCTTTCCCGGCTGGCGTGGCCTCGTGTACGACGGCGTCCATCCGCAGATCGCGCTCAGCAAGCGCGGATTGGAGGCCTATGCCCAGATCCCATTGCTGCGTACGGTCAGTCTCGATCGCACGTTCTACGCGCCGATCACCACCGTTCAGTATCAGGGCTATGCCCGACAGGTGCCCGATCACTTCAGCTTCATCGTCAAGGCGCCGGCACTGGTATGCGATGCCGTGATGCGCGACGAGGAGGGCAGGGGGAAGGTGCCCAATCCCCATTTCCTCGATCCCACCATCGCCACCCGCGAGTTCATCGTGCCCTGCCTCGAGGGGCTGGGCGCCAAGGCGGGGCCTTTGGTCTTCCAGATCTCACCATTGCCACGCGGCCTGGTGGAGGAGGCGGCGACCCTTGTCGAGCGACTGGCGGCGTTCTTCGCCGCCTTGCCGCAGGAGTTGGGCAAGCACAGGCCCTTGTACGCCCTGGAGCTGCGCAATGCCGAGCTGCTGACGCCGCGCCTGATGAAGATGCTGGCAGCCGCCGGCGTCCGTTACTGCGTCGGCCTGCACGACCGCATGCCCGAGGTCGAACGCCAGGAGGCCGCGCTCAAGGCGCTGGACGGCGACATGCCTGGACCGCTGGTGGTGCGTTGGAACCTGCATCGCGGGTTCCTCTATCAGGCCGCGAGGCAGCGCTACGAGCCGTTCGATCGGCTGGTCGACGAGGACCTGGAAACCCGACTGGTCCTGGCCCGCATGGCGGCCAATGCCTTCAAGGCCAAGCGCAAGGTATGGGTCACGGCCAACAACAAGGCCGAGGGCAGTGCGCCACTTTCGCTGGTCAAACTGGCCGAGGAAATCGCCAAGCTGGTGGCGTAAGCCTGCGCTTAGAATTCTCTCGGCGAATTAATTGATGAAGAGCGGGAGGACGCTCATGCAGGCAACAAAATGGAGGCGACGTGCCCTCGTCGCAGCAGCGATGGCAGGCATCGCTGCGGGGGCGATGCAGATACCGGCTAGCGCACAGGACTTTCCGCACAGGCCGATCACGATCGTCGTTCCGTTCGGTCCTGGCACGGCCAACGACATCATCGCCCGCCAGCTCGCTCAGGATATGAGCGGCACGCTGGGCCAGAGCGTCATCGTCGACAATCGAGCCGGCGCCACCGGCAACATCGCGACCGACTTCGTCGCGAAATCGCGACCCGACGGCTACACATTGCTGATTGCCTCCACGAGCCTCCTTCTGAACCAGGTTACCGGCAACGCGACTGCCGACCTGACGAAGGATTTCACGCCTGTCGCCTTCAGCGGCAGTACAGTCTATTCGACGTTCGTACCTAACGAGCTTCCGGCGAAGAACGTGGCCGAACTGGTCGCGCTCGCCCGCCAGCAGCCCGGCAAACTGAACTACGCAGGCTACGTCGGCGGCTTGCCGCAGTTCCTGGGCGAGATGTTGAATCGTGCGGCCAGGATCAACACGGTGATGGTGCCATACAAGAGCACGACCGACGCCCTAGTCGACTTGATGGCCAATCGCATCCAGATCTGGTTCACCCCTATCGCGTCGGGCGTTCCGGTCCAAAGCGCCAAGCAGGCCCGCATGCTCGCCGTCACCGGTGAGACCCGGTCGCGCGTGCTGCCCGAAATCCCGACGTTCAAGGAAGCGGGCTACCCCGACATGACCGTCGACGTCGCCTATTTCCTGCTGGCGGCAAAGGGCACGCCGCAAGCGGCGGTCGATAAGCTGTCCGGCGCGATCGGCAAGGCGCTGGAGAATCCCAAGGTCAAGCAAACCCTGCTCACTCAAGGCATTGAGGAAAAGCGGGGGAGCCCCGGCGAGGTAGGTACTTACCTTGCCGCGGAAATCCGCCGCTGGAGCGAAATCGTCAAGCTTTCAGCGCCGTCTGGCGCCGGCAAGTAAGGCTGATATTGGCTCCTAAATCATTGATTTCCTTGATACTTGCATTCGGCCTCGTAAGTCTTTAGAACCACGCCCACTTCGCACGCGGGTTTGCGGTCGACGGGGAGACATCCCGCCGCTCGCTCCGGTGCCCTCCGAAGCCTTGGCCAAGGAGGGCGACGCCCGCGGAGGCCCAACCGGAAAAGGAGAAACGGCATGGCTATGCCGACCTTTACAATGCGTCAGTTGCTGGAAGCGGGTGTCCATTTCGGTCACCACACCCGGCGTTGGAACCCCAAGATGAAGCCGTACCTGTTCGGGGTGCGCAACGGGGTCCATATCATCGATCTCACCAAGACCGTGCCATTGCTGGAGCAGGCGCTGTTGCAGGTCCGCCAGGTCGTGTCCAATGGCGGCCGTGTGCTGTTCGTCGGCACCAAGGCGGCGGCTGCCGAGCGCATCGCCGACGCGGCCAAGCGCTGCGGCCAGTACTACGTCAACCACCGTTGGTTGGGCGGCATGATCACCAACTGGCAGACGATCTCTGCCTCGATCAAGCGCCTGCGCGAGCTCGATGATCGACTGAAGGGTGACGTCGTCGGCCTGACCAAGAAGGAGCAGCTCGACCTCACGCGCGAGCGCGACAAGCTCGAGCGGTCGCTGGGCGGCATCAAGGAAATGGGCGGCACGCCCGACATGCTGTTCATCATCGATACCAACAAGGAAGCGATCGCGGTCCAGGAGGCGCGCAAGCGCGGCATCCCGATCGTGGCGGTGCTCGACAGCAACTCCGATCCCGACGGTGTCGACTATCCGGTTCCGGGCAACGACGACGCCATCCGCGCCGTATCGCTCTACTGCGAGCTGATGTCCGGCGCAGTGCTCGACGGCATCCGCGCCGAGATCGCGGCTTCCGGCGGTGACGTCGGCGAGCTGGGCGAACCGCCGGCCGATGAAGTGCCCGCCACCGATACCGACGGCGCGGGCGCCGAAGCCTCGCCGGCCGAATAGCGATCCGCGGGGCGCGCCGCTCCCGAGACGCGTCAGAGTCTTCCTCATGCTCCTCTCCCCCTTGGGGGAGAGGAACATGAGAGTCATGACGCGCGGGTAGTCTGGCACGCTCCCAGCAATGGGCTTTCTCAATGAACGCGCTCGATGCGCGAGACGGAGTGATACATGGCTGAGATCACGGCCTCCCTGGTCAGGGAACTGCGCGAAAAGACCGGCGCAGGCATGATGGACTGCAAGAAGGCGCTGAGCGAGGTCGCGGGCGATCTCGAGAAGGCGGTCGACTGGCTGCGGACCAAGGGTTTGTCGGCGGCGGCCAAGAAGGCTGGCCGCGTCGCAGCCGAGGGCCTGGTCGGCGTGGTCGCCAACGGCGCCCGTGGCGCGGTCATCGAGGTCAATGCCGAGACCGACTTCGTCGGCCGCAATGACCTGTTCCAGAAGTTCGTGGGCGACGTCGCGAAGCTCGCGCTCGACAATGGTGGCGACCTCGCCAAGGTCGCGGCGGCGCCGTACCCCGGCACCGGCCGCGACGTGCAGGGCGAGCTCACGCACCTGATCGCCACCATCGGCGAGAACATGTCGCTGCGCCGCGCTGCCATGCTGTCGGTCTCCGACGGCGTCGTCGCCAGCTACATGCACAACAAGGTGGCGCCGGATCTCGGCAAGATCGGTGTGCTGGTGGCGCTCGAGTCGACCGGCGACAAGGCCAAGCTCGAGGCGCTCGCCAAGCAGCTCGCCATGCACGTGGCGTCGGCCAATCCGAAGTCGCTGACCATCGATGCCCTCGACAAGGCTGAGGTCGAGCGCGAGCGCGGCGTGCTGACCGAGAAGGCTGCCCAGAGCGGCAAGGCTGCCGACATCATCGCCAAGATGGTCGAGGGCGGCATCCGCAAGGCCTACCAGGAATGGGTCCTGCTGGAGCAGGCCTTTATCATGGACGGCAAGACCAAGGTCTCGAAGGTGGTCGACGATGCCGCCAAGCAGGTCGGCGCCCCGGTCCGTCTGGCGGGCTATCTGCGCTTCGGTCTGGGCGAGGGCATCGAGAAGAAGTCCGAGGACTTCGCGGCAGAGGTGGCTGCCCAGCTCAAGAAGTAGTATGACAACGAACATCGGCGCGCGGGCCTGAGAGGCCTGCGTTGCCCAAGAAAACTGGAGTCTGAGGCACCCCGATGCCGTCGAGCCCCCGCTATCGCCGCGTTCTGCTTAAGCTCTCGGGCGAGGGGCTCATGGGGAGTCGGGAGTATGGGCTCGATCCCGCCATGGTCAGCATGGTGGCCCAGGAGATCAAGACCGTGCACGAGATGGGGGTGCAGGTTTGTCTGGTGATCGGCGGTGGCAACATCTTCCGTGGCGTGTCGGCCGCTGCATCGGGCATGGACCGGGCGAGCGGCGACTACATGGGCATGCTGGCGACCGTCATCAATTCACTGGCTATGCAGAGCGCACTCGAGCGCCAGGGCCTGCAGACGCGCGTGCAGTCGGCCATTCCCATGACCACCGTATGCGAGCCGTATATCCGCCGCCGCGCTGCGCGCCACATGGAGAAGGGGCGCGTGGTGATCTTTGCCGCCGGCACAGGCAATCCGTTCTTCACGACCGATACGGCCGCCGCCTTGCGCGCGGCCGAGATGGGCGTCGATGGCATGCTGAAAGGCACCCAGGTCGACGGCGTCTACTCATCCGATCCCAAGAAGGACAAGACGGCGAAGCGATACGATTCACTCACCTACATGGACGTGCTGCAGCGCGACCTGCAGGTCATGGACGCCTCGGCGATCTCGCTGGCCCGCGAGAATCGCATTCCCATCATCGTGTTCGACATCCACAAGCCCGGCGCATTCGCCGCCACGATGCGCGGGGAGGGGACCTTCACCATCATCAGAGACGAGGGCTGAAGATGACCGCCGATATCAAGGAACTTGAAAAACGAATGCACGGCGCCATGGATGCGCTGAAGAAGGAGCTGGGCGGTCTCAGGACCGGCCGCGCCTCGGTAAACCTGCTCGACCCGGTCATGGTCGACGCCTACGGCCAGCGCATGCCCCTGAACCAGGTCGGAACAGTGAGCGCGCCCGAACCCCGGCTGCTCGCCGTCAACGTCTGGGACAAGGGCCTGGTCGTCTCGGTCGCCAAGGCGATCCGCGAAGCGGGCCTCGGCCTCAACCCGTCGCCGGACGGGCAGCTCGTCCGCGTGCCCATTCCCGAGCTTACCGCGGAACGGCGCGCCGAACTCGCCAAGCTCGCGCACAAGTACGCCGAGCAGGGCCGGGTCGCCGTGCGCAACGTGCGTCGCGACGGCATGGAATCGCTCAAGAAGCTCGAGAAGGACCACAAGATCTCGCAGGACGAGCACCGTCAGAAATCGGACGAGGTGCAGAAACTCACCGACCGCTTCGTCAAGCAGGTCGATGAGGTGCTGGCGCACAAGGAAAAAGAGATCAAGACGGTCTGATGTCGACTGCGTCGCTGCCCGCCACCGCGGACCCGGCGCCGGGTCCCCACCACGTCGCCATCATCATGGATGGCAACGGGCGATGGGCAAAGGCGCGCGGGCTGCCTCGGGTCGCCGGCCACCGGCGCGGCGCCGACGCCGTGCGGCGCGTAGTACGTGGGGCGGGTGAACTCGGCATTCCCGTGCTGACGCTCTTTGCCTTCTCGACCGAGAACTGGACGCGGCCGGCCGACGAGGTCAACGACCTGATGGGCCTGTTGCGCCACTACCTGCGCAACGAGCTCGAGGAACTGCATAAAAACGGCGCACGCTTGCGCGTCATCGGCAACCGTGACGGACTGGCCTCCGACATCGTGCGCGACATCGGCGAAGCAGAGAAGATGACGTGCGCCAACAGTCGCATCGACGTCAACATCTGCATCAACTACGGCGCACGCGACGAGATCCTGCAGGCAACGCGGAGCCTGGCGCGCCGTGTCGCCGCCGGCGAGCTCGCGGCCGACGGCATCGACGAGAAGTGTTTCGAGCAGGAGCTGCTGACGGCGGGCGTGCCCGACCCAGACCTGTTGATCCGCACCAGCGGCGAGCAGCGCATCAGCAATTTCCTGCTCTGGCAGTGCGCCTACGCCGAGCTGGTTTTCGTCGACACGCTATGGCCGGATTTCGGCAAGGAGCACCTGGAGCAGGCGATCGCCGAGTTCCGTCGGCGTGAACGGCGATATGGCGGCGTCGGCGGCTGACGCCCCGGTGGGGCGGTTCGGGCGGCATCGCGGTCTGGTGCTGCGCATCCTGTCGGCGGTCGTTCTGGGGCCGCTGGTGCTGGCCGCCATCTGGTTCGGGTTTCCATGGATCGACCTGGTGGCGGCCGTGGCGGCGCCGTTGCTGATCTCGGAATGGATCGGATTGACGCGCGGACGGCCGTTGCTGCGTCTTCTCGCCGTCGCCTACACCCTTGCTGCCATTGTCGCGCTGTTGTGGCTGCGCCATCAGCCGGGCGACGGCCGCGAGACCATCATCTGGATCGTGGCCTGCATCTGGGCGACCGACATCGGCGCCTACGCCGTCGGCCGTGCGGCGGGCGGGGCCAAGCTCGCGCCGCGCATCAGCCCGGGAAAGACTTGGTCGGGACTGGTCGGCGGTATGTCCTGGGCGGCGGTGGCCAGTTCGGCCGTGGGCTATGCCTTCGGCCTTGGCCATACGTTCAGCTTGGCTGCCATTGGTGCTGGCCTGGCGGTGGTCGGACAGATCGGCGATCTCCTTGAATCGGCGGCCAAGCGCCGGGCCGGCGTGAAGGACAGCGGCACGCTGATCCCGGGTCACGGCGGGCTACTCGACCGCGTCGATGGGCTCCTCGCCGTCCTCGTCGTGGTGGCGCTGATTAGGTTGATCGTGGATGGAGGATGGCCATGGATGTGACGAGCTGGCATGCCCCATCGGCCGACCGGCCGCGCGGCGTGACGATCCTGGGATCGACCGGATCGGTCGGCCAGAGCACCGTCGACCTCATAGCGCGCGACCCGGAGAGCTACCGGGTGGAAGCGCTGGTTGCCGGCAACTCGGTCGAGGCGCTGGCGGAGCAGGCGCGCCGGTTACGCGCCCGCATGGCCGTGGTTGCCAACGGGCAGCGTTACAAGGCCCTCAAGGATGCCCTTGTCGGGACCTCGATCGAGGCCGCGGCTGGACCGACAGCCGTCATCGAAGCGGCAGCGCGGCCTGCTGAATGGGTGATGGCGGCGGTCGTAGGCTTCGCCGGCCTCGAGCCAACGCTCGTGGCGGCGCGCCGCGGCGCCATGGTGGCGCTGGCCAACAAGGAGGCGCTGGTCTGTGCCGGCAAACTCCTGATCGGCGCGATCGAGGAATCGGGTGGGGCACTCCTGCCCGTCGATTCCGAGCACAATGCCATCTTCCAGGTGCTCGAGCCGCGCCATCGCCACGCCATCGACCGGCTGATCCTGACGGCATCCGGCGGGCCGTTCCGTACGTCGGCGCTGGCCGACATGGCCGAGGCCACGCCCGAGCAGGCGCTGGCCCATCCGAACTGGGACATGGGCGCCAAGATCTCGATCGATTCGGCGACCATGATGAACAAGGGCCTCGAGCTGATCGAGGCGCACCTGCTGTTCGGGCTGCCGGCCGAGCAAATCGAGATCGTCGTTCATCCACAATCGGTGATCCACTCCATGGTGGCCTACCGTGACGGCTCGGTGCTGGCGCAACTCGGCACGCCGGACATGCGCGTGCCGATCAGCCATGCCCTCGGCTGGCCTTCGCGCATCGACAGCCCTGCCGAACGGCTCGACTTCACCACTCTGGCGCCACTCACCTTCGAGCGGCCCGATTCCGGCCGCTTTCCCTCGCTACGTCTGGCACGAGAGGCTCTGGCTCTGGGTGGATTCGCACCGATCGTGCTGAATGCCGCCAACGAGGTGGCTGTGGCGGCGTTCCTGGCGCGCCGCATCGGCTTCCTCGACATCGCCCGTGTCGTCGAAGACGTGGTGACGGCGAGCAACCTGTCGTCGGAGCGTGTGGAATCGGTCCAGCAGGTCCAGGCCGCCGATCGGGAGGCCCGCGGCCGGGCCGAGAAAGCTGTGCAGGGGCGTGCGCTAAGTAATTGATGTGAAAAGAAATTCGTGGTGTACTGAACCATGTCGCTGTTCACGACTTACCTGCCGTACTTCGTTCTGGTCCTGACGTTGCTCGTGTTCGTCCACGAGTACGGCCACTACTGGGTAGCGCGTCGGTTCGGCATCCACGCCGAGGTCTTCTCCATCGGTTTCGGACCCGAACTGATCGGTTGGACTGACCGCAACGGCACGCGCTGGAAGATCTCCGCCGTGCCCCTCGGCGGCTACGTGAAGTTCCTGGGGGACAGCGATGCCACGAGTGCGACGCCGTCCGGCGAGCCGCTGACGCCCGAGCAGAGAAAGCGAGCCTTCTTCAGCCAGCCGCTCTATGCCCGCGCCGCTGTCGTCCTGGGAGGACCGCTGGCCAATCTGGTTTTCGCCTTCGTGGTGCTGACCGCCGTCTTCTTCATCGCGGGCGAGCCCTACACGCCGACCACGGTCGCGGTCCAGGTCGACGGGCCAGCCGCCAAGGCGGGGCTGCGCACCGGCGACGAGGTCGTGCGGCTGGGGGACAGCCGGGTCAACCGCTACGAGGACATCACCGAGGCCCAGTTCCTCCATCTCAGCAAGCCAATGCCCGTCGAGTATCGCCGCGGCAATCAGCTGCTGAAGAGCGTGATCATTCCCAAGTACTGCGAGCGGACCGACCGCTTCAGCAACACCATGCGGCTAGGCGATTACGGCATGGATCAGCTGATCCGGCCCGTGGTCGGCGGCTTCACGGCCGACAGCCCGGCCGAGGTGGCCGGCCTCAAGGTCGGCGACCTGCTGCTCGAGATCGACGGCAAGCCGGTCGAATACTTTTCGCGTATTCCGGAATTGATCGGCGATCGCGCGGGCAGCCCGGTCACCATTGCCTACGATCGCGACGGCAAGCGCGGCGAAGCGGTCGTCACGCCGATCGCCGACAAGGCGGTCGACTGCGCCGGCAAGGAATACACGATCGGCCGGCTGCGGATACGCCCGGCGAACGTCACCGAGGTCCGCAGTCACGGCTTGCTCGGCGCCATGGGCGCCGGCGTGCGCGCCGTATGGGGCATGACCTCGATGTTCTATACGTCGATGGGGCAGATCCTGACGGCGGCGCGGCCTGTGGATGAATTGGGCGGGCCAATCCGCATCGCCAAGGCGGCAGGCGAGGCCTCCTATGCCGGCTGGGCGGGCATACTCAATCTCGTCATCGCGCTGTCGGTCGTGCTCGGCATCTTCAATCTCTTGCCGGTGCCAATGCTCGATGGCGGTCACCTGGCGATGTATTTATACGAAGCCGTGCGCGGCAAGCCGCTCAGCCTGCGTGCGCAGGAGCTCGGGCTGAAGGTCGGCTTCAGCCTGGTGATCGGCCTGGCGTTGCTGGCGACTTTCAACGACATAAAGCAGATCCTGCGCATGTTCACTTAAGGCATTGTGCGGTGACATGACGCGACACCCGGAAGGCGGGCGACCGGGGACAAAGAGGTAGCTAAGTCCGTATTGCCGGTTTATGAAAATGCGATCCTGAAACTGGCCGGCAGGTCGTCTGGGAAGGTGCCGGGGGTGAGTTTGATCTTTCGTTGGGCTGTACTGGCCGTTGCGGCAATTCTGACGTTCGGCACGGCGGCGCATGCTCAGCGTGGCCCCGCCGCTGCGACCTCTGGCGGCACGATCACGGCCGTGCAGGTCCAGGGCAACGTGCGTGCGGAGCCTGAGACCATCCGCTCCTACCTGCAGCTCAAGGAAGGGCAGCCATACGACCACGCCGCTGCCGACCGGTCGCTGAAGGCGCTGTTCGGTACCGGGCTGTTCTCCGACGTCACGATCGAAATGCAGGGGTCGACCCTGGTCGTGAAGGTTGTGGAAAACCCCATCATCAACCGCGTCGCCTTCGAGGGTAACCGCAAGATCGAGGACGACAAGCTGCGCGACGAAGTGCAGTCCAAGCCGCGTCAGGTCTTCACGCGTGCGCGCGTGCAGGCCGACGTTGAGCGCATCCTGACCATCTATCGGCGCAGCGGCCGCTACAACGCCTCGGTCGAGCCCAAGGTGATCAAGCTCGATCAAGGCCGCGTCGATCTCGTGTTCGAGATCAACGAAGGCGACGTGACGGGCGTGCAGCGCATCAGCTTCGTCGGCAACGAGGCGTTCAGCGACGGCACGCTGCGCGGCAAGATCAGGACCAGCGAGAGCGCCTGGTATCGTTTCCTGTCGTCGGACGATCGCTACGATCCCGACCGCCTCAATCTCGACCGCGAGCTGTTGCGCAAGTTCTACCTCTCGGAGGGCTATGCCGACTTCCGCGTGGTGTCGGCGGTCGCCGAGCTCGCGCCCAATCGCGAAGGCTTCTTCATCACCTTCACGATCAGCGAAGGTGAACGCTACAAGTTCGGCAAGGTCGAGGTGTCGACCCGCTTCCAGGGCCTCGACGTCGACGTGCTGCAGAGCTACCTGACGATGTCGGAAGGCGAGTGGTACGACGCCGACGAGGTCGAGAAGACGGTCACGGCGCTCACCGATCTCGTGGGATCGCTCGGTTATGCCTTCGTCGAGGTTCGCCCCAACATCCGGCGCAACAAGGACAACCTCACCGTCGACGTCACCTTCGACATCCAGGAAGGTCCGCGAGTGTATGTCGAGCGCATCAACATCTCGGGCAACACCCGCACGCTCGACAAGGTCATCCGCCGCGAGTTCCGGCTCGCCGAAGGCGATGCCTTCTCGACCGCCAAGGTACGGCGCAGCCAGCAGCGCCTGAAGAACCTCGGCTTCTTCGAGAAGGTCGACATCTCGGCGCAGCCCGGCTCGGCGCCGGACAAGACCAACCTGGAGGTCCAGGTGGTCGAGCAGAGCACCGGCGATATCTCGTTCGGCGCCGGCTTTTCGACGACGTCGGGCGTGCTGGGCGACATCTCGGTCAAGGAACGCAACCTGCTCGGCAAGGGCCAGGAGCTCAGGCTCGGCGTGTCGATCGGCACCTTGAGCACCTTGATCGATCTCAGCTTCACCGAGCCGTATTTCATGGACCGCCCGATGGCGGCGGGCTTCGACATCTTCCGCACCTCCAACGACCGCCAGGCGGTGGCTTCGTACAACGACCGCAGCATCGGCTTCGCCTTGCGCTCGGGCTGGGCCTACACCGAACATTTGCGCCAGAACGTGCGCTATACGCTGCGCCAGACCGACATCTACAACGTGCAGCCTTGGGCCTCGACCATCGTGCAGCTCAATGCGGGCACGTCGGTGGTTTCGGAAGTCTCCGAGACGTTGGCCTGGGATACGCGCGACACCCGCCTCAATACGACCAAGGGCTTCCTGCTGCGCAATTCGATGGCGGTGGCCGGCCTGATCGGCACCGAGCAGTACTTCCGTACGACGGCCGACGCGGTCTACTACCAGAGCATCTTCGAGGACGTCGTCGCCTCGGTGGGCGGCTCGGTCGGCATGGTGCTGCCCTACAACGGCTCCTCACTTCGGCTGAACAACCTGTTCTTCATCGGCGGCGACACGCTGCGCGGCTTCCAGGTCGGCGGCATCGGCCCGCGCGACTCGATCACGGCGGACTCGCTCGGCGGTACCTACTTCTATACCGGCACGACCGAACTCAGCTTCCCGCTGGGCCTGCCCAAGGAGATCGGCATCTTCGGCAAGGCCTTCGTGGATGTCGGCTCGCTCTGGGGCCTGGGCGGACCGGCGCAATACAGCACCACCGTGCTGACCAGCAATACCATGCGAATCTCGACCGGCGTCGGCATCCAATGGATATCGCCTTTCGGGCCGATCCGTATAGACTACGCCTTCCCGCTGCAGCAGGACCCATGGGACAAGACGGAGAACATCCGCTTCAGCTTCGGCACGCGCTTCTAAGGGGGATGGCGCCAGGATGAACATGCAGACCGACAAGACCAGCATGGCGGCGACCGCGACGGCGACCGTGGCGGACATCAAGCGCATCCTGCAGCTGATCCCGCATCGCTATCCCATGCTGATGGTCGACCGGGTGACCGAGATGCGGCTCGACAGCAGCGCCGTCGGCATCAAGAACGTCAGCATCAACGAGCCGTTCTTTCAGGGGCACTTCCCGTCCGAGCCGGTGATGCCAGGCGTGCTGATCATCGAGGCGATGGCGCAGACCGCCGCCGTGCTGGTGATGTCGAGCCTGGGCCAGGAGGCGGACGGCAAGCTCGTCTATTTCATGTCGATCGACGACGTGCGCTTCCGCCGGCCGGTCGTGCCGGGTGACCGCCTGGAGCTCCATGTCGAGAAGATCCAGAGCCGGGCCAACGTCTGGAAGTTCTCCGGCAAGGGGATCGTCGAAGGCAAGGTCGCGGCCGAGGCGATCTTCGCCGCCATGATCAGGTAGAGCACGTTCTGTTGGGCTGCAATCAGCCGAACGGAATGTGTCTGCCGCAACAGCTATCGCGGGTGCGCGCCTTTCCGATATGGTGGTACCGCTCGCGGTTCCGCCATACTGGAAAACGCTCTAGAGGAGGGGACGATGCCCGACACCGCAACCAACGCCCGCATGCTGCACACGATGCTCCGAGTGCACGACCTCGACAAATCGCTGGCCTTCTACACCGGCGCGATGGGCATGAAGCTCCTGCGCAAGCGCGAAGTGCCGGAAGGCAAGTATACGCTGGCCTTCGTGGGCTACGCCGACGAGAAGGAGCAGGCCGTCGTCGAACTCACCTACAACTGGGGCCACGAGCCCTACGAGATCGGTAGCGGCTTCGGCCATCTCGCGGTCGGCGTGCCCGACGTCGCGACCGTGTGCGCCGAGGTCACCAAGGCCGGCGGCAAGGTCACGCGGGCGCCCGGCCCGGTGAAGTTCGGCACCACCGTCATCGCCTTCGTCGAGGACCCCGACGGCTACAAGATCGAGCTGATAGAGCGCAAGTGAAGGCCGTCGGTCGAGTTGTCTGCGTCCTGGCCCTCGCCGTCGGCCTGCCGGCGCAGGCGGCGGACTGCGAAGTCACCATCGGCAAATACATGATCGGCCAGGCGCTGCTGGCGGCCAATTATGTCGCCGCCGCCGAGAAAGCGGGCATGAAGCCCGTCGAGATCAACGCCGCGTTGAAGGACATCGCGGCGAATTCGCCGATCGAGGAGTTCTGGATCACCGATTCCAGCGGCCGCGCCTACCTCACCAATACCGGCATCGACTTCACCTTCGGCCGCGATCCCGCCAAGCAGCCGCAGGCCTCGGCCTTCTGGCGGCTGATCGCCGGCACGGCGACGATCGTGGTGCAGCCTGCACAGAAGCGCGAGATCGACAATCGCGTATTCAAGTATGTCGGTGTCGCCGGCGTCGACAAGCCGCGCATTGTCCAGGTCGGCGTAAGCGCCGAAAACTTGACCTGCAAGTAGGCTGCAGCTGCTGGAGCATGAGGGGGCCGGCGGGAATCAGCCGGACCCATGATGCCCTAAAGCAGCTGCCAGTGCACCAGTGCGAACAGGACGACGGCGGCGGCGAACGTCCCGTACAAGGCGAGCGTCAGCGGTCGGAGCTGGCGGACATTGTCGTTGGCCGGCCGGCCGAGCCGCACGATGCGCGGCAGCGGCCGGGGGTTCTGCTCGGCCGCCCAGGTCGTTGCCTGGCGCGGCCCTCGCGATGATCGTGCCATGTCTCGCTTCCTCCCAGGACAGCGATCCGGTACCTTAGCCTCTCATGTGCAGCGGCTTGTAGGGCCGCTCGGTTTGGCCGTTATAGAGCTGACGCGGCCGGCCGATCTTCTGGTAGGGGTCCTCGATCATCTCGGTCCACTGCGAGATGCAGCCGACGGTACGTGCCACCGCGAACAGCACAGTGAACATCGAGGTCGGGATGCCGATCGCCCGGAAGATGATGCCCGAGTAGAAGTCGACGTTGGGATAGAGCTTCTTGGAGATGAAGTAGTCGTCCTTGAGCGCGATCTGCTCCATCTCCATGGCCAGCTCGAGCAGCGGGTCATGGGTGATGCCGAGCGAGGTCAGCACCTCATGGCAGGTCTGGCGCATGACCTTGGCGCGCGGATCGTAGTTCTTGTAGACGCGATGGCCGAAGCCCATCAGGCGTGTGTGGTCCTGCTTGTCCTTCACGCGGCTCAGGAAGCCCGGGATGTTCTGCTTGCCGCCGATCTCGTTGAGCATGTTGATGACGGCCTCGTTGGCGCCGCCATGGCTCGGGCCCCACAGCGAGGCGATGCCGGCGGCGATGCAGGCGAACGGGTTGGCACCGGAGGAGCCGGCCAGGCGCACCGTCGAGGTCGAGGCGTTCTGCTCGTGGTCGGCGTGCAGCATCAGGATGCGGTCGACCGCCTTCTCGAGCACCGGGTTGATCTCGTACTCCTCGGCCGGCACCGAAAACATCATGCGCAGGAAGTTGGCGGCGTAGGACAGGTCGTTGCGCGGATAGACGAACGGCTGGCCGACCGAATACTTGTAGGCCATGGCGGCAATGGTCGGCATCTTGGCGACCAGCCGGTAGGAAGCGACCATGCGCTGATGCGGGTCATGGATGTCGAGCGAGTCGTGGTAGAAGGCCGACAGCGCGCCGACCACGCCGCAGCACACGGCCATCGGATGGGCATCCCGGCGGAAGCCGCGATAGAAGGTGCTGAGCTGCTCGTGAACCATGGTGTGCATGGTGATGTCGTGGACGAACTTCTCCTTCTGGGCCTTGGTCGGCAGTTCGCCCTTCATCAGGAGGTAGCAGACCTCCATGTGGTCGCTCTGTTCGGCGAGCTCGGCTATGTTGTAGCCGCGGTAGAGCAGAACGCCCTGGTCGCCGTCGATGTAGGTGATCTTGGAGCCGCACGATCCGGTCGAAGTGAAACCCGGATCGTAGGTGAACATATCCGATTCGCCGTACAGCTTGCGGATATCGACCAGACGCGGTCCGACCGTGCCGTGGATGATGGGAAACTCGTAGGATTTGCCGGTTTCGTTATCGGTCAGCGTAGCGGTCGACTTGGCCATAGCTCACTCTTTCAGCTCGAATTCACGGGTTCGGGGGCACCCTAACAAGCCCCCTCCGGAGGCGCAATTGTGCAAGCCGGCCGCTATTTCGCGGCCCGCAGCAGCCCTGCGATCCGCCCGTCGATCAGCGCCAGACCGATCCCGATCAGGGCCATGCCGGCGAAGTGCCTGGGTTCGAGCCGCTCGCCCAGCACCGTCGCACCCAAAAGGATGGCGGTGACCGGGATCAGGAATGTAACAAGCAGAAGATTGGTGGCGCCGGCGACCGCAAGGATGCGGAAATAGAGGACGTAGGCCAGCGCCGTCGAGAGCAGCGCAAGGCCGGCCAGCGCCAGGCAGACCGCGAACGACGGCGTGGCGGGCAGCAGCCATGGCTGGTCCACGATCAACATGATCGGAAGAATCAACACTGCACTGGCCGTGACTTGTCCGGCCGCAGCCTCGGTCGGAGCGATACCGATGCGCCGGAAACGCCGGCCATAGACGCCCGCGAAGGCATAGGAGAGGGCGGCCGCGAGGCAGGCTGCCTGACCCCACAGACCGCCATCACCGGCCAGCGCGGCCGGGCCGATCAGCACGACGACGCCCAGAAGGCCCGTCAGCAGGGCCACGGTCTTGGCGCCGTCGATCTTCTCGTCTGATGTGAGAAAGTGAGCGACGATCAGGGTGAAGAGCGGCGTCGTGGCGTTGAGGATCGAGGCGAGGCCGGAGGCGATCTCGGTCTGGCCCCAGAAGATCAGGCTGAACGGGAGCGCGTTGTTCAGGAAGCCCATGGCGAAATAGGCAGGCCACGGAGCGTCGCGTCGCGGCGGCACGATCAGCGCGAGGATCAGCGCCGCCAGCGTCACCCGCACGAACACAACGGTGAACGGGCCGAGCTCACCCAGCGCCACCTTGGCGAAGAAGAACGAGCCGCCCCACAGGACCGAGAGCGAGAGCAGCCAGAGCCAAACGCGCAACGCCATCGCGGCAGTGTGCCGGGCGGCGCGGCATCGGCTCTATCCGCCGGCGGCCAGCAATCTTTTCCTGGTCTCGGCGGGCCCCAGGATGGCGACGACCTCGAAGATGCCGGGCGACGCCGTCGATCCGGTGAGGGCGACGCGCAACGGCTGGGCGACCTGGCCGAGCTTCACGTTCTCGGCCTCGGCGAAGCGGCGCACGGCCTCCTCGAGCGGCTTCTCGCTCCAGTCCGAGACGCCATCGAAAGCGGCCGCCAGGCGGGCGAGCAGCGCCTTGCTGTCGGGCGTGAGCTGGGCGCGTGCCTTGTCATCGGCGATCGGCGGTGCGCCGTCGCTGGCGTAGAAGACGAGGCTGTCGGAGAGCTCGATCACGGTACGCGACCGCTGCTTGACGCCGTTCAGGCCGCGCTCGATGCGCGTCATGCCCGCCTGGTCGATCGCGCGGCCGAGCTTCAGCTCTATGCGCGGCAACACCAGCGGCAGAAGCTCGGCGTCGGGCGCCTCGCGCAGATAGTGGGCGTTGAGATTGGTGAGCTTCACCGTGTCGAAGCGCGACGGCGAGCGGCCGACGCCCGGCAGGTCGAACCACTCGATCGCCTGCCTGGTCGAGATGATCTCGTCGTCGCCATGGCCCCAGCCCAGTCGCAGCAGGTAGTTGCGCAGCGCTTCAGGCAAGTAGCCCATGTCGCGATAGGCGTCGACGCCGAGCGCGCCGTGGCGCTTGCTGAGCTTGGCGCCGTCGGCCCCATGGATCAGCGGGATGTGGGCATAGACCGGCTCGGGCCAGCCCATGGCCTTGATGATCTGCAATTGCCGAAAGGCGTTGTTGAGATGGTCGTCGCCGCGGATCACGTGCGTGACGCCCATGTCGTAGTCGTCGACCACGACCGCGTGCATGTAGGTCGGCGTGCCGTCGGCGCGCAGCAGGATCATGTCGTCGAGCTGGCCGTTCTCGACCTTGACCTCGCCCTGCACGGCATCCTGGATCACCGTCTGGCCGCTCTGTGGCGCCTTCAGCCGGATGACCGGCGCCACGCCCGGCGGTGCGTCCTTCGGGTCGCGGTCGCGCCAGCGGCCGTCATAGCGCAGCGGCACGCCGGCGCGGCGCTGGGCGGCGCGCATCTCCTCGAGTTCCTGGGGAGAGGCGTAGCAGTAGTAGGCCTTGCCGTCGGCCAGCATCTGGCGCGCGACCTCGACGTGCCGCTCGGCGCGCGGGAACTGGTAGATGACGTCGCCATCCCAATCGAGGCCAAGCCACGACAGCCCGTCGAGAATGGCCTCGACGGCCGCCGGCGTCGAACGCGCGCGGTCGGTATCCTCGATGCGTAGCAGGTACTTGCCGCCGTGATGGCGGGCGTACAGCCAGTTGAAGAGCGCCGTGCGCGCACCGCCAATGTGAAGGAATCCGGTGGGCGAGGGGGCGAAGCGGGTGACGACGGTCATGACCTAGAAGGGGGCATTGTTCAGGGGGCGCGCGGGTTTTGCCGCATTTCGGCCGAAAAAGCGCGCCGTAGGTAGGCGAGCGTCCCTGCACTGTCAAACAACGGAAC